>CAZBDM010000075.1:11336-12594 GCA_964490675.1 uncultured Oligoflexales bacterium | reverse complement strand
CAATCCAGGCGTTGGAGCACCGAAAAGTAAGGCCTTTAAGAAACAGGCGAAGGCGATGGGGCTTGGCGCTGAAGAAGCACTTTCTTTTGTAAGAAACCAGCAGACCAAACTCGATATTCAACGTCGCATCAAAGCGGTCGCTCAGGGCCAGTGGGGCTGGTGGTGGAAAGAAAGTGAGATGGATTACCAACGCCTTGAGACAGCCAAGGTTGATCGACGTGTCGATGCGGCTCGTGGAAGAGACTCGAAAAGTTACATTGTTTTCTATGACGATGTAAAGATTGAGGCGCGTGGCAAGATTTGTTTGATCCTCGAACCATATCGAGGAGCGTTGGGTAAAAACCGCTTAGCCAATCGAGAGTTTTTCACTGAGCGTGCTGTGATTATCTGCAAAAAGTCAGATTACTTTGTCCAAAAAGAGCGTTACTACTACATGGGAAATTGGTTCCAAACAGACAAGTTGGAATACGATGAAGCGGTCAAACTACTGTCAAACAGTACTTTCTTACAAATGGTAAGAGGCATGCGGAACTTCCAGTGGCAAGTCGACCGTATGGTCAATATTGTTGGCGAACATGCCCACCAGTTTCACCGGCTAAACATGTTCAAGCGTGGTGCAGACCACCTGATCAATGAATACTTTTTGCGACGACATATCAATTTAGAAGTCGAAGAACAATTTAAGGCGAATAGCGATATGAGAGTGCTCGAAGCGCGCTTTGGGGCGCGAAACTTGACAAATCATTTAAGGGATAGCGATTATCGCGAACGCTTACGCAAGCTCGAAAGATTTCAGAAACTACATGGCGACGATGCAAACATTCCCGTTGAACTATTATATGTCGACGATAAGACCGGTCTGATTCCGGGAGCCATCGTCAGGTGATGATGCTCGCAGATTAAGGGAAATTGTCGTGGTCGATATGATGTTTTTTCATCATGCGATATAGATTTGCTCGGTATTGTCCGGACAATTTCGCTGCCATTGAAACACTACCGCTACTGTTTTGCAAAAGCTGCTTGATATAGTCTCTTTCAAACTCTTTTTTTGCTTCCAAGTAATTCAATGGGTAATGAGCAAAAGATCTCTGATCGGTCGACGGCAAAAACTCTCCATGTTCGGTGGATGTCAGGGGTAGCATGTCGTAAATGTTAAGTTCACTCGAGTCTGTTAGAATCGCTGCTCGTTCAATTGCATTACGTAGCTCTCTTATATTTCCAGGCCAGCTATAAGCTTTAAGGCGCGCAAAAATGCTTG
>CAZBDM010000075.1:3268-11326 GCA_964490675.1 uncultured Oligoflexales bacterium | reverse complement strand
CTAATAGGTTTATCAAATTCATGAGCAAACTTGGCGACGAAATGTTCGACGAGATCGGGAAGGTCTTCCGTTCTTTCCCTCAGCGGCAAAAGGTGAATCTGCAAAATTGATAACCGGTAAAAGAGATCTTTTCTAAACCTAGCATGTTGAACTTCTGTTTCTAGCTTGCGATTGGTTGCAGCAATAACGCGTGTGTTAACTTTAATCGGACGGCAACAACCCAAAGGGGTGACTTCTTTTTCCTGTAACACCCGTAAGAGTTTAGCTTGTAAAGCGGTGGGCATTTCACCGATTTCATCAAGAAAAAGTGTCCCCTCACTACAGACTTCAAAAAACCCCTTGCGGTCACTTTTAGCATCAGTAAACGCCCCTTTGCGGTAACCGAAGAGCTCTGCTTCGAGGAGGTGTTCAGAAAATGATGCGCAATTGATCGCTAGGAACTCTCCCCTGATTCGTCTTGATTGTTGGTGGATAGCACGTGCCACAAGCTCTTTGCCGGTGCCGGACTCACCGGTAATCATGACAGTGGTGTCGGTGTCGCAAATCCTAATGATCTTGTCTGTGACCTTTTTTAAATGGCTGCTGCGACCGATAAGTCCTAAGTCGGTCGCGTTGGTTTTAAGATCAGAAAGACCTGATTGTTTGTTAAAAAAGCAACAGATTGTTTCAAGAATGTCCTGTTTCGGCTTATTCTTAACGAGAAAGTCTGAAGCTCCAGCTTGTATCGCTCTCACGGCCCATTCAATAGATGCATGAGAACTCATCAATATAACTTTGGCATTTGCATCGTTGACAATAGCGTATTCCAGTCCATCAATGCCGTTTTCATTGTCTAAATGGAGATCGATAAGATGTAGATCAAATGTTCGCTGAGAAAGTAGGTCTTTATACTCGCTTAAGGTGATTGCAGTTTCTACTTGAGCACCGTATTGGCTAAGAAGTCTCGCAAAGAATGTTCCTATTGCAGGGGCGTCATCAAGGACGATGATGGACTTATGTTGCAGAGCGCCTGTTGAGCTATTTTGGCAATCTTGAATGTCAGCCATACCACGTTCTCCAGCCGTCTTTTCGTGTGTCTAACGCATCAAGCGTTATGAACTGTTCGAGACTAGAGGTTGCAGAATCGAAAGACAACGGTTCAAACCGGAAAAGAATGAAAGGTTCCCGTTGAAAACGCTGGTTGGTAAGGAAAAGGCTAAGCAAAACATAACCTTATTTTGACAACCGCGTCTTCGATAAGGCTATAACAATGACTAGGCCTTTAAATCTTTCAACTCGAATCCGAATTTCTAGACGGTTGATGTGTTGCTTGGTCGTCGTGAACTCCTCATGTATCAGCGCGTACACTGCGGTTTCACTCCTCCTAGCGCCTTTCACCCGTGCGAACTTCGAATCCGTTGATATGAAGGACTATTTTCAAAAAATTTCGGATCCCGGTTTCAAATGCTTTGAGTACAGGGAGTCGGCCCTCTACTACCTTTCAACTGGGATTAAAAAACTCATCGACTGCTTCAGTCTTCAAGTGGCTATTTATTTTCGCGAAGAGGCTTGCAAACCCTTGTGTTTTGGATGAAAAGTCGACGAAATTCTTCGGTAGTGTATTGACCTTTATGGTGTCGGAGTTGTCTGCAGAGATAAGCATAATCGGAATATCTCCAAAAAGACTATTGAGGTAATCAGCAACCTCAACACCTTTGTTATGCTCTAAGTGATAGTCGACAATGATCATATCGTATCTCTCACGGTCACCCCACTGATCGAGTTCTAAAATCGACCCATAGCAGTCCAATGGCATGTCATAAACACCGGCAAGACTTCTCATGGTGTTGCAGAACATTGGATCATCATCGATCAGAACCAGACGCGATTTTTTATCAGGACTGTGGTTAACATTTTGTTGATTTGCCACTTTCATAATCATGCCCTCCTCGTTTGTGCAAGCTTGTTAATGCAATCTTTGCGCCACAATATAATCCTCTGAGAGCCTTGATTTGACTGGTTGATCAGAAAGCAGGTGAAGCTTAACAGCTCCAGTAAATTTGGCGTAGTTAAGTAAAAAACCAACAATGAGTAACGATGTTAGTGTGTTCGAGGGTTTGGAGCTGTGCTGCTACAACTGGACTTGATCGAGCATCGTATCGAGTTCGGTCTTTTGGATCTTGTCTTTTGACGGTTTGTTGTTTTGTTTATTCTTCTTCATCTTTTCTTTAAACGTTTTCATGCGCTCGCAAGGATCGGTGCGAGAGTAAGCGGCGGTAAAGACGACATAGTCGCTGAGATTAACCGAGGCTTCTAAGTACTGACTGGGATCTAGTTTTTTCGGGTCGACTTCGATAATGCTGATGACTGTAATTTTAGACTTTGGTCGCAATTTGGCTAAAAAAACAGGGATGCCCCAGTCTTTGCGGACATGGCCGTTGCCAGCGATGACAACCCCTCTTTTGCCTTCAATTTGGCGATGAAGAGATTGAGCCATGTAAGCATCTTTGGCGATTTGAGCGCTGACAAGCGGCAGTAAAATCTTCGCAGGCATCATGCCGCAGTGAGCGTCGTTCATTAGACCAGCGCGGTATTCAATGACAGCTTTTGGGAAAGCATTCATCAGTCCGAGCTCTTTGATTTCTTGTTTATCAAAAATCGCTGGGTAGCCCTCTTTAAAGATGGCTTTGGTTTTTTGTCTAGCAAACATCAATGGCGTTATATGCCATTTCTTTGTCAAGATCGCTGCAAATATTGGTTTGTAGTAAGGGTAGGGGGGCCAGCCACTTTTCTTCCAGCCGACAGCTTCGCCGAGACCTTCTGCATCGTCAGAAGACTCTTTTAAATAGTTGTCGAGTTTTGGTTTTTGCTCATCATCAAGCTGTTCAAATCCAACGATCGCCTTTTTTCCGGGAAGGCGGGAGATGATCGTTGCTTGCAGTCGGTGGTGTTGAGGGTTATCGTGGTATTCACCAATCATCACTGTATCACTAAATTGAATACTCGTATGGAGCTCAGCTTCACCGATAAGGCGCGCTTCTTTTGTTGACCATACAGAGCCAACGAGAGGGTGGGTCTTATGAAGGTATGCTTTTTCTTCGGCTTGCTGTTCACTAAGGGTGACACATTGAGTCATAGAAAAACAGAGAGCCAGCAACGACAACTTAAGAGAGAGCGACAAAACCATCATGATACCTTTAAAGGAAAGCCAAAAATATTGTTACCGATAGAGCATTGATCTGTATCCATCATAACCGAAATCTTGCGATCGCTCACATGGATTAATTGATCAAGTTCTTTGTCGAAAGCGCTTTTTTCGAGAGGAAGAAGGACGCAAGTCGTGTTAATCGCAGGATTGCCGTGGATGAGTGATTCGAATAGTGCGTGACCAAAGATGATCGATTTGTGGCTAGGAAGCTGTTTCGGCAAAGGAGAGCGCAGCGGGTGGTAGGAGGTCAAAATATCCTTCCAAAGATCGCACTCGTTATCCTTAACAACAAGAACGGTCCCTCCCTCGTCAAAGCGGGTGAGAAGCTGTCCTAGTGGTGTTCTTTGTTTCCCCACGGTCAGGATCTCGTTGGCTTGAAGGCGATTGAGGGTCGCTTTTGACTTGGGGAAACTCAGCCAGATAAGCGCGTTAAAGAAGTCATGCCAGTTCGCTGATCTGGTGTTCACCTCACCGTGTTGCCATATCCGTACTTCATAAGGAATGGCATTTTTGGGGGTCTGACCCTTACGATCTTCGACGAATCTTATCGGCAGGCCTGACTCGTTAACAAGGCAGCGCGCCTTCGCCCAGGCGCTTAGTTGATGTGGGGTTGGCCACTGCTTAAAGCAGCTAAAGCTAAGACCCAGCGTCGTGAGCTGGGTGAAGCTCTCATCGCTTGCGACGAAGTCTTTATTCCATATGCTCATCATAAGTTAAGGGTCAAAAGTATGATTCTTTGTATGTTATATAAACCGGATCCGAATTTATAGACGGTTGATGTGTTGCTTGGTCGTCGTGAAATCCTCATGCACCAGCCCGTAAACTGCGGTTTCATTCCTGCTTGCGCCTTTCACCCGTCCGAACTTCGCATCCGTTGATATGAAGGACTATTTTCAAAAAATTTCGGATCCCGGACATCACTAACCATAACCAAGGATCGATCTTTTACTCAGCTGCTTGAACACTTTCGGAGGTCGCCGCAAAGACGATGTTGGGATGACGTTCCTCATGGTAGCGTAGACGCCATTCGTGATCGAGCAAGATCGTTGGGTTGCCATGTTGATCAAGACAGATGTTTTGGCTCTGTTCTTTTTTAAACTTCTCCAGTTCAGTTTCGTTTTCAGCACTGATCCAGCGCGCTGCTTCGTAGGGGAGAGATGCAAAGTCAACATTAACCCCGTACTCTTCTTTGATACGAAATTTAACGACATCAAACTGAAGAACCCCAACCACTCCAAGGTACTGATCGTTAGAATGGATCGGTCTAAAGACCTGTACGGCCCCTTCTTCTGAGAGTTGATCGAGGCCTTTGCCGAGCTGTTTTGATTTGAGTGGATCTTTTAAGACCACCCTGACGAAATGCTCCGGTGCAAACACCGGGATGCCTGTGTAGTTAATCTTCTCACCTTGGCTCAGGGTATCACCGATCTTGAATACCCCTGGATCGTGAATACCGACGATATCGCCGGCGTAAGCTTCGTCAACAAGGCTGCGGTCTTGGGCCATAAACTGGGTGGGGCGACCAAGACGAAGCTGGCGGCCGTGCCGGACGTGGTAAGCCTTCATACCGCGCTCGAAGCGGCCGGAGCAGATGCGCATAAAAGCGACACGGTCCCTGTGCGACGGGTCCATATTCGCCTGGATTTTAAAGACAAAACTGGTGAACTTCGATTCTTCTGGATTGACCTGTCTCTGAGTCGCTCTGCGTGGCAAGGGAGCGGGGGCCATCTCGAGAAGGTAGTTGAGCAGTGTTTCCACTCCGAAGTTATTGAGGGCACTGCCAAAGAAAACCGGTGCGATTTTCCCTTGTAGGTAGGAGTTGTGATCGAAGTCATCACCAGCACCGTCTAGTAGCTCGATTTCTTCCATGAGAGTCTCTGAAAGCTCGTCGCCAATTTCCTTTTTAAGCTGACTTTCTTCAAGACCGACTCCGGCTAAAGGCACCGTCGGAGCAGAGCGGTCTGAGTCTTTTTCGTAGATGTGAAGCTGGTTTTTTTTGCGGTCGTAAACTCCCCTAAAGCGATTACCCATGCCGATAGGCCAGGTAACCGGATAGGTGGCAATACCGAGCACCGATTCGATTTCTTCCATAAGTTCGAAAGGCTCGCGCCCTTCTCGGTCCATTTTGTTAACGAAAGTCATGATCGGTGTTTTGCGTAAACTGCAGATTTCAAAAAGCTTTTTTGTTTGTGCTTCGACACCGTTGGCGGCGTCGATAAGCATCAAGACGCTGTCGACGGCGGTCAACGTCCGGTAGGTATCTTCGGAGAAGTCCTGGTGACCGGGGGTGTCGATAAGATTGATCTCGTGGTCTCTGTAGGGAAAAGCCATCACTGAGCTGGTCACTGAAATACCACGTTGTTTTTCGAGCTCCATCCAATCAGAAGTAGCGTATTTTTTTGATCTTTTTGCCTTTACAGCACCAGCCATATTGATCGCTCCGCCGTAAAGAAGGAGCTTTTCGGTAATGGTCGTTTTGCCAGCATCCGGGTGAGAAATGATGGCAAAGGTACGGCGTCGCTTGATTTCTTTTTCTACGTTCAATAAAAAGTCCCAATGATTTTTTGCGTGGCCCTCATGGCGGCCATCCTTTGAGGCATTATAGGTAAGGGAAAAATCTCACCGCTGTCAAGCGCCACTGCTCCCTTTCGAAAAGGAACTCTATGTCAACCAAACACTCATTTGTCGAACTGCTGCTTGAGCAACAAGTGCTTACTTTCGGTCAGTTTAAAACAAAATCAGGTCGAACCAGCCCTTACTTCTTCAACACTGGTCAGCTAAACGATGGTAAAAGTCTTGCGCGGGCCGGAAAAATTTATGCCGTTCATTTACGCGAGTGGCTCGGTGATGGGGTAGAATTCATTTACGGTCCTTCCTACAAAGGTATCCCCTTGGCTGTTAGTGTTGCCGAAAAGCTATCCAATCAGACGAATGTCGCCGTTAAGTTTACGTTCAACCGTAAGGAAGCCAAAGACCATGGCGAGGGCGGCAATCTTGTTGGTCATGTCTTTAAGGGTGGTGAGAAAGTTGTCATCGTTGAAGATGTTCTAACAGGAGGCACGAGTCTTCGAGAAACCATGGATATCCTCGGCCAGTATCACGTGCAGGTGCAGGGTGTCTTGGTTGGTATTGATCGGCAAGAAAGAGGCCTTGGAAAGCTGTCAGCCCGTCGCGAAATCGAGAAAAAATACCATATTCCAGTAAGATCAGTTGTTAATCTCGACGAAATCGTTAACATGTTGCTTAATCAGGAAGTCCTTGGAAAAGTTTGGATTGACGATAACATGCTCGCACAGATCAATCATTATAGAGACGAATATGGCGCCAAAGACTAGCTTTGCAGCAGTGGAAGACACAAAACTCCTTAAACCAAGCGACCTTGCTCAATACATTGACCACACTTGCTTAAAAGCCGACGCAACCCCAACGAATATCGAAAAGATTTGTGCGGAAGCGAAATCCAATCACTTCAAGGCAGTCTGCGTCAATCCAGGATTTATCCCGTTGGTCAGTGAAAGTTTAGCCGGTTCAAATGTTTTAATCTGTTCCGTGGTCGGGTTTCCCTTGGGAGCCACGACTACTGATGCAAAAGTCTTCGAAGCCTGTGGTGCGGTAGAAGCGGGCGCTCTCGAAATCGATACAGTGATTTCGATCGGACAACTCAAAGCTGGCAATTACAAAACCGTACAAAGAGATATTGAGCAGGTTGTCATCAAAGCGAAACCTGCGATTGTCAAAGTGATCATCGAGTGTAGCCTTCTTACCGACCAAGAAAAAATATTAGCCTGCAAAATTTCAAAAGATGCTGGTGCTGCTTTTGTAAAGACATCGACCGGCTTTTTTGGAGGTGCAACAGTTAAAGACGTTGCACTGCTGAGAAAAACGGTTGGTAACGAAGTGGGTGTTAAAGCAAGTGGCGGGATTAAAAACTTTCAGGATGCCCTCTCTATGATTACAGCAGGGGCCAATCGTATCGGTGCTAGCGCCGGGATTAAGATTATTAACAACCAATGACTTTGACACAGAGGAATGCTCGGTTTTGAGAATCAAACTTCCCCTTTTCATAAGCAATCATTTTGACCTCTCCTTCGATCGCAAAGGCTTTCTCAGGCACGCTAAGGAATTCGACAATAGTGAATTGATCGAAGACTTAAGTGACAAAACGATTGTCGTTACTGGTGGGAGTTCAGGCATTGGGCTTGCTGTCGTTAAAGATCTCGCACATAAAGGGGCAAAAATAATATCTCTCTGCAGAGACGTGGCTAAGGCCGAAAAAGCCCTAGAAAATCACCCCAGGCAAGTCGAATGGTGTCCGTGTGACCTTAGCCGTAAAGCCGAGGTCAGCGCAGTTATAGAACGCCTTAAAGGTGAAAAGATCGATGTCTTGGTGTGTAACGCTGGAGCGATGCCAAACGAGCTGACGGTCAATGACACCGGTGAAGAGGTCGGTTTTACCGCCCAGGTCTTTGGTCATTTTGCTCTGACGAGGCATCTGATTGAAGCACAAAACATGGCTTCAGGAGCCAAGATTATTTACGTGTCTTCGGGGGGCATGTACCTCAAAAAGCTCGATCTTTACGATATCCATTGGCAAAAAAAGAAATACAATAAGTTTACCGCTTACTCTAATGCCAAACGCGCACAGGTCATTCTCAACGAAATGTTTGCTGAAAAGTATAAGAGAGAAGAAATCGTCTTTTCCTGTATGCACCCAGGTTGGGTGGAGACCGCTGGCGTCAAGCATTCCATGCCGACCTTTGACAAGCTCCTGCAAAATAATTTGCGAACGGTAGAACAAGGGGCCGATACGATTATTTGGCTTGCGTCCTGCAAATACCCTTATGTCAGTGGACGCTTCTGGTTTGACCGGC
>CAZBDM010000075.1:0-3258 GCA_964490675.1 uncultured Oligoflexales bacterium | reverse complement strand
ATGTTAAGCCAGTTTATTTTGTCCCCGGGACAAAAGAATCGTCTTCTGAAAGAGATCGTCTATGGCAAATGTGTTGGCATTGGTCCGATCAACTCAAATCGGATCAGTAGCTAACATTACCGATAGGCAGAATGTTGTTTGGCTGGATCAGTTTGACTTCACAATCTGACTGCTGCCACTCGAGAGTTGGTTTCGCCAGCCTTACTTCAAGCCAACCATGCTTTTCTTGCTTAACGACATAGAGTTCCTGACCAGGCTTTAAAGTCAGCGGAATAAAATCGTTTTCACTATCGATCGTGTAACAGAGGTTATCACTAAAGTTGATCGGGTTGGTCGGGTCACACTCAGGACCTTGTCCTTCACAGGGGATCCCATCATAAACGTTAACCATGCGATCAGCTACGACGTGAAGATCGTTACAGTAGCTTTCTGAGCAGACGGATTCATATTCGGAGACGCGGTCGTAAATATCACTTTCTGGGACGGGCAACGCTTCGATCTCATCTTTGTGTTCGTAACCTTCTTTGTAGTCGGGTACGTCTTCTTTACTGAAGACAAACGAACTCGGGCGCTCGGCCTTAATTTCTTGGGCTTGACGGACAATTTTTAGGTAATAGGTGTGACCTGGGCCATGGTATTTTCTGGCCATGTTTTTATAAACCTGTGCTGCTGTTCCTGCACCGACACCATTCCAAGCAAGTTGGATTTTAAAGCAAACATGTCCCCAAATTAAATTGGCGCGGTAGTTCTCGGTGAGATAGAGACCGATTTGTTTGAGGGGTTTTTTTATCCAAGGGTAAACATAATCAGTGTTATCACCCCATTTTTTTTGAGTACACTCTACGGCTTGATCAAAGAAACTCTTGATCTTCGCATTGTAATGAGCGGGGCCTTTTCGACCAAATTGGTGAGTCACCTCTTCGATTCCAGATCTTGGCGCATCCATGAGCTGCATCAGTCCGTTGGCACCGCTCGGACTCCGGGCCCAGTTATCAAAAGCTGACTCAAAATAAATGAGAGCTGTAACGACATATGCATCAAGTCCAAAACACTCCGAAGCATCAACTATATCTGATGCAAGCTGTTGAGGTTGGTAGGTCAAATTTTTCTCAAGGTGTTCAAAGCGACGTAAAGTCAGGTGTCTTCTTTTCTTATTGATAAACGTGAGAATCTTTCTTTTGCGAATTTCAGAGCTTTCGTTGGATAAAAAGAGATAACTGGTTGGATCAATCACTTTTTTAGCGTTGCCCATGAGGCCTAGTGTCGCGCTATCATCAGGCATCCTGCTACCGGCGACAGTCATCATACAAGCAGAAAAGCTAAGGCTCAAAATGAGTAGAAAAAGTCTTGGCATAAACAACGGTATCCACAGAGAACAGTCATAGAATCAGGTGTTTCATTTTGGAGCGCCATCACCCATCCATCTATCGGCAGGTCTTCTGAAAAAATTAAGCTAAATTTTACAAATATTATAAGAGTATGAAAATACGCCCTTAAATAGGTTGGTTAAGTATCTTTTGAGGCTGCATTTTGCTCCACCAAAAAGACAAAGATCCCATGTTGAAATGCAATCTCATGCGCTAAGATAAATACAGAAAAGTGTTTTTGATTGACCTTCTTAGCTAGGGTACCCGACGAAATGTGTTCTAAGCAGCTAAATTATTTGGTTATTTTTTTTATTAACCTTTTCCTTTCGGAGGCCGCTTACATGTCCCAGGTTCACATCCATGAGATGCCTCACTTAATAAAAGAAAGTGCCAGGTCGGCGAAGCTCATTGTCGTTGCAGAGCGCGTTGAGGGACAGGAGATTTATCGTAAAGTGGTGTTCCCCAAGTCGACCCATCATAGCAAGGCTCAGACCACCACTCACGTTGAATATAAGAAGCCTTACATCATTAAAGATATCCTTTATAGTGATGCCAAGATCAAAGAGATGCGCGGCGACAAGATCTTTCTTTACCAAAGACCTGCTTATCGTCTGGATGACATTAAAGATTATCACGAACAAGGAATTTCAAAGTCACCCATCATTCTTGAAAAGACAGCCGTTTACCCCCCGCAGTCAAACACGGTGATCCTTTTTCTTGATACTTTTGATGATATCTATGAAGTGGTTGATACCGCCCCAGAAGAAGGTATCGAAGGGCTTGAAAAGGTCAAGCGACTGATTCGTGGACGTACCAACCTGACTCTTTGGTACTACGAAGATCGATCGGCTTTTCATGGTAACGGTATGGCCATTGTCATCGGCGAAGATGGTGAAGTGTTTTATCATCACATAGACTTTTTTAAAGAAAGCTTCAGAAAGGAACGCATTTGCGAAAACTCTATCGACCCAAAAGGTTTTATGAGGGTCAAATCCCTGGTCGCAAAGACCAAATGGAGTAAGCTTGAATTTAAAGGGACGTTGATTCCTGATGAAACGCGGCCAAGTCTTTATATAGGGCTTAAAGATAAGCGCAGTTGGACCATAGAGCCAGCTTTAAAGACAAAAGAATCAGGGGCATTGCAAGAGATCATCACTCTCGTTAAAGAAATGTGCTCGCAAACCAAGGAGCATAAGAAAGATATGAAAGAGATAGATTTTAAACTGTGGCCAGAAACAATCCGCGATATTTATCAGTAATCAATGAAACGTGTTATCTAAATGGGGAGGATTTGATGTCAAGTAAGCTTTCTTACGCAGTTGTGGTGCTCTTTTTTGTTACGGGTTGTAAGATGTTTAAGAAAAAAGAAGATGCGGAGGCCATGAATGCAGACACCGATAAAAATGCTGCCACATCCTCGGAACTCGTCTGTGAAGACACCTCTTCGACTTATTATAGAATCGGCTTTAACTCCGGAAAAACTATCGTCAAGTCCCTTGAATATGATCTTAAAAAAGAGGGTGGTGACGTTTGTCAAAAGCTCAAAGAGAGCATAGAGAAAGCTCTTAAAAACTCGCTCAACAAAGAAACCCCGCAGTGTTACAAGAAGGGTTACCGAGATGGTGCAATGATGGTATTGGAGGGGAAATGTTTAAAATGACCCCGAAAATTGTCTTATGCAACAAGATTTGTCATTTTAAGAATCAACCTGCACGATGAAAAGGCCAAGCCGGCCTCGATACATCCTTTAGATTTGCGCAGTCTATGGAGTTGGCTTGTGCGAGGAATCACCAAGTTGGAGATTCCTCTTTTTTTTGGATCCGTTTTTGCGGGGCAGTTTTTAACCTTCACCGCCTAAGAAGCCAAGGCAAACAAACGGAGCGTTGGTGAC
>CAZBDM010000074.1:8293-12632 GCA_964490675.1 uncultured Oligoflexales bacterium | reverse complement strand
GTTATGGTTTGATACGACATCACTGGTTGCTTGCTGGATGAGATCGTCGAGAGCTGATCTAATCCTGTTTTGCGAACGGAAGCGTTCAAAGACTTTTACAACGTTGGTTACCCGCCATCGCGCCGTTGTATCGACCCAAATCGGACGTTTGTCCCGGGTTGTGATGCGCTTTGGCTCTCCATCCCACTGCAGAATGTATTTGGCAAAATAAGTTGTGTTCTGAATGAAGGGAATTTTCCAAGCAAGTCCGGCTTCTTTGTGCGGTTCTCCTACAATTTTACCAAATTGAGTGACAACCGCTTGGTCGTATTCATGAACAACGAAGGTTGATGAATTGATGGTTATGATTAAGGTGAAAATCACGATAAGAGTGACAATAGCTTTCATAATAATATCCTCTTCGCTTACTGGGCTTTCTTTTCTAGATTTCCATAAATTGGCAATAGGCCGCTAATTTTTGAATCGACGATTGTGAAACGATCTGCATCATCGAAGACCTCTTGCATCGCTTCTAGATAAAGACGTTGTCTTGTGATGGCAGGTGCCAATTTATACGATTTGAGAACGGTGGAAAAACGTTCTGCATCACCTTTCGAGTGGTTGAGCACTTCGGTTGCATACGCTTCGGCGTTAGCAATCACTTTTGCCGCTTTACCTTTTGCTTCAGGAATAACTTTGTTGTACTCCTGTTCAGCTTTATTGATAAACTGCTTTTGCTCCTGAATAGCCGCGATCACTTCATTAAAGGCAGGCATGACTTCTTCCGGTGGAAGAGCACTTTTAATTGCTATGTTTTGGACGGTGATCCCCATATCGTACTGATTAAAAATCTCTTGAGAGATCTGTTTTACAAGAGCAGGAATGTCTTGCTTGGCTTTACCCAGTACATCGAGATAAAGACGGTCACCGATGGCTCTGCGCATTACAGAAATGGAAATATCACGGATATTTTTAGTCGGATTTGCTGTGTTAAATAGATACTTAACTGGATCGGAGATCGTATACTGGACAACCCATTCAACGTCTGCGATGTTGAGGTCTCCACTAAGAATCATAGACTCGCCATCAAGCGTACGTTTGGTGTATCTGGTCACTGGTCCACGCGTATCTTGAGTCCTGAAGCCAAACTCTTCCTTTAAGAGGTCTTGAGCGGGTACGTTGATGTTTTTTTCGATGCCGAAAGGAATCTTGAAATGAAGTCCAGGTGGATCGGTACGCGCGTACTTGCCAAAGCGCGTGACCACTCCGAGTTCACTTTGGTTGACGGTGTAATAGGAGGTCATAACGCCTCTTATGATCAGTAGCACCAAGACGATCATGCCACCAATGACTAAAAAATTACTGTTGGAATTGCCATCGCCTGAAGGTGGCTGGCCGCCATTTCCACCTCCACCACCTTTTTTGCCACGGCCGATGTTGGAAAGCATACGGTTGAGGTCTTCCATTACTTGTTCGATTGATTTGCCTGGGTCCTGTCCCATTGGGCCTCCTGTGTCGTTGAAATCGATGGCCAAAATGGTATATGTAACGCATTAGAATTCATAGTGGATTTTAAAATTCATCGGTCCATTATGCTTGAAAAATAAGCACTACATACTGCCGATACCTGATACTCAAGGCTGAAAAGTGAGCAGAAAGGCTGTCAAGGAAGTTGACAGTCGCTGACCTTCAGCATTTTTTTGAATCACCATTGACGCCCTTAACCTTCTGATTATAAATGATTAATTCGATTTTATGGGTAAAAATATGGTGGTATAGCCCTTGCATTATTAATACTCGTAGAGCCCTCGGCGGGTCACTGCACTCGTTTGCTTTCAATCACTGAATTCTGAGAACCATCATGAAACTCTCTGTCGCCATTTTCCTCATTCTGACAGTCCTCACCGGATTGGTGGGTTGTAGCACGGAAACAAAAGAGTCGAAATCTCTTAGAGGGCAGCGTGGCTTTACTTACGAAGAAGAAGACAAAAATGATGTCGAGCGTGAGATCACAGAGTGGGAAAATAAAATTATTAATTTGATTGCCGAGTCTTCTGGGCAGTTCACCCGCGATCGTTTCCGCCGTATGCCTTACATCACCGATGAGGTCTATCTTGCCACGATAAAACGCGTCCACGACGTACTGGCTAATATCGAAGCGGAAAAGCGCATCGTCTTTTACCGTAACCCTGCCGATATCGCCATTGAGAATCGCGTTGGTTATATCGTAGTTGCCGACCACAGTGGTTATTACAAGTATGGCCACAACGGTCAGTACATCACGAGCGATTACACCGGACTTACTGGTTATGATATTTACGTTTCACAAAATACTGACACCAACCGCATGACCGGCCTTTTTACCATTGAAGGTAAACGTAGTAGCCAATATGAATCATGGCTGTCTAACCGTGAGTCTTCCTATAACAAACGTCTCAAAGAACAGTTTCCAAAAGCAGGTAAGTATGTCAGCTTTGCTGAAAGGTTGCTTTGTCATGGTTCTGTCTTTCCCTTGCAGCAAATCAATTTTCGGAACGTTGATGCAGAAAGTGATAGTGTTAGGGTGCTAAATGCCTTTCCTGATCTTCAGCGACCACTACCAGGTCAAAGTGAAAGAGATCAGTTAACCCATCACTATGATTATCTTTCGATTCAAATGCAAGCTGGAGATAATGATGCAGGTGAAATCTGGGTTATAGCGATTCGTGCCTATGGATACGATGGTAAGGTGTCGAATTACATTCGTATGATCAAGAAAGGGGCGACCTTTAATTATCATAACACCAATATGTTCAACGCTGCTTATCAAGGTTCGTTTATAGAAAAGCAGGTTCTTGACGTGTCTCTCAATAGTGAGTGTCGTATCGATGCCATTTACGAGCCCGAGTACAACGACTACGATAAGCTGCAATATAAGAAGCGCTATAACGATGGATTCGCTTTTGTCGAGAACGTTTTTGTCAATGCCGAAGTGAAAACCCTTGACGAGATTTACGTTAAGAAATCTGCTTTGACTAGCACCGGCACTAGTGCAGGTCTTAAAGACATTGAGGAGATGAGACGTTACAGAGATGGTATGGTTGAGCGCACCCTTCTTGTGAGTATTTTAGATGTTGGAGTTGATTACAATCACCCGAGCATAGCATACAAGATTCCACGGGTTGGAGGCGATGATCGTCGCATCATTGGTTATGATTATATTGATAACGATAATCTACCCTATGATTTTTCAGAGGACTACTCCTTAAGGCCCATTAACCGAGGTACCTTTATCGCTGGCCTTGTCTCGCCAACCAACGAAAAGAAAATCCTTATCCAACCTCTGAGGGTCAATCAAAACTCAATTGCTCAAGGGGTTAATGATGCTCGTGCGAATGGAGCGCGCATCGTTGTGATCGGTCACAGTACTTTCGATAACTCGTTTTGGAGTGGTTTAGAATCTGTTATGCAATCAAATCTTGATATTCTCTTTATTATCGCTGCTGGCGATCAGAGACTAAACTTAGATCAAACCTGTGTTTACCCAGCTTGTTTTACCGGCCCTAATGTTATTAAGGTCACCTCGGTGAATAGTGAAAAGGAACTTTCTTCCTTTGCTAACATCAGTAATTCTGGACGCGTTGATCTAGCTGTTAATGGTAAAGAGGTCACTTCTCTCAAACCCGGGGGTGGCACCCAAAAGAAATCGACCACTGCTGCGTCGGCTGCTAGAGCTGCCAATATCGCTGCTCGTATGCTGCTGCGCGATCCTGGTCTCCCCCCAGAAGAAATCAAGTCGATTATGATTGAAAATATTGTTGAATGTGACAGAGGTTGTGAAGGCTACGGCATTCTCGATGGTTCGAAAGCTATCAATGCAGTCAAAGAAGTGCCCTGATCGCAGTCATTAGATGCAGTCTTTGCAAGGGTAGAGCCATGGAGCAACGTCGGATGCCATAGACGATCATTTCACTTGCTTGTATAGGGTTTAAGTGGATCACAAGAAGCGATCTGATGGTTTTCTTTAAAATAACTTCTCACCAAATACTGACTGTAGAGAGAGAAGAGATTGACGGGAACCGCAGCCTCGTCGATAGCGTCTCTTTTATAGAGAAACCCAAACAGCTGACCAAAAGGAAGAAATTCTACCGGTGGCGGAAAAGCGACAGCGGATCCAATCACAGCACCGATCGCAGCCGAGAGAAAAAATTCTCGGATTCTATTTTTAGTCAGTTGAGAAGTACTTCGATCGTCGATAAACTCGTCGATAACTTTCGTGTAATGAATCTCGCGACTCAGAGCTCTTAAAATATCCCAATCTTCATCAACGTCGATGTCCGGATTGGCAATGCTTTTGGAGTACTGATCGGCCCAAGCTAAT
>CAZBDM010000074.1:0-8283 GCA_964490675.1 uncultured Oligoflexales bacterium | reverse complement strand
CTTTCTTCAGCGATCAGCTTCAGGTTTTGAGAATCTTCTAATTTTCCTATTGATGATCCGACGACCTGATAGAAGTCAGAAAAGAACTCTTTCATCGCACGGTCATCACGATGCCACGATATAAGAGGAGCAAATTCGGTCGAGGAAGATGGGTCGTACATAAAGACGATAAAGTCGTAAACCCTATGAATGTCTTCTTGAAGGAGCTTCTTAAATCTCTTCGTGTCCTGTGCTTGTCCCCAGGCACCAGAGGCGGTACAGTATGACTGACCAGGGTCCATTTCGAGAGGGTCACAGGTTTCAGGAACATTCAACTTCAGGTCTTTTGCGTTTTTTAGTTTTGTACTGAGGAATGTTCTCGCTTTTGCTTTAAGAGGAGAGATCTGTTCGAAAAGAAAGTACATCTCATCGAGGTCTAATTTTTTTTGAGGTTTGCTCTGACACATTAACCTTGCAATACGCGCTTCTTTCGGCATTTCCTCACCTTCCTGCAAATCAGAAGGCTGGAGAAGGTAACGACTGGGCTCAGCCATTATTTTATGAAAAGCAGCAGATGGAACCTGCTCGATAAGCTTTGGATTATCAATCAATCCAGGTAGAATTTCTGTTTGTGAAAGATCCTCCGCCAAACGCAGTCCCCAGCTAAGATCACTTTCAGCGCTGACATTGAAACCCATATGGTATCCATAGACCCAGTTACGTAAAGCAGCAAGATAAGCGAAACGAGAGTCATCAAGCTTGTCTTCTTTGTCCATGAGGAGTATTGCGTTTGACTGGGTTTGAGATGATTGCTCCTTGGCAGGGCCACAAGAGTTTGCAGAAGCAGCAAAAAGCAGTGCGAGTATGATCTTATTGAGTTTCATGGGGCGCTCTCTAGAAAAGGATGGATGCTTGGCGCGGCTTTTGCCGCTGCCACGTGTCAGTTTTTATACAAGTCACGTGCCAGTGAAATCTGAGTGATTTCAGGGGGAGGCTAGGCTCCATGGGGGAGGACCTGTAAAAAGTGTCAAATATTTTGACAGTTGACTAAAGATAATCCTCAAGAAAATCCCAAAAAATGCCGATTTAAGCCATCATTTGGCGTTCTAAAGAGGTTGAAGATCCATGCGAATTGTTTTCTTGTTGCCGCTTACAGTTGTCGTTTACTTGCTTTCTTCTTGCTCACAAAGTTCAGAATCGACCGTCAATAACCGTACATCGACCGTTGGTCAGTCAGAAGCACTTTCCAACCAGAGTGATGCGAGTGCCGAAGGTACAGCAAGCAATCAAAACATCAAAAATCAAAGTAATGCTTCGTCTGACGATGCAGGCAATACTGATGATACTGGCAACCAAAATAATGCTGAAAATACACCTAAAGCAGCCAAGATAGATAATCTCGAAATGACTATGGTTGTTATGGAAAACGCTGCTGTGACGATTGAAGCAACGGTCTCAGGTGATGCTCCAGTGACTTACGCATGGCAAAAAGACGGTACAGATATCGATGCGGCAGCAGATGAAAATATCACGATTACCGACCAAAAAATTCAGCTTGCTAAAGCAGCCCTGAGTGATGCTGGTGAATACAGCTTAAAGGTGACAAACTCACTCGGTGAAGACACAAAAAAGATCACACTGACAGTAAACCCTGACACAACCTACCGTGGTCCGGAACCTGAATGTTCTGATGGGGTTTGTGGAGCGATGGAAGACATCGGCTGGAAAAACGAGAATGGCGAAATGCGTTTCCGTTTGAAAGGATGGATTTGCACACAGGGCAGTACAGCTGCATCAAACCTTCTTATTCGTTTGCAACGCCAGGCAAACGGTCAACTCCTTGGTGAAAACTATAAAGATTTGACTAAGTTTAAGCGTTACGATCTTGCGCAATTTTGTAATCAGCCTGTTGGAACTGAGATTTTGGCAGGCTTTAATGTCTTCTTGAATAATGACCAAATGCGAAATTTCTACAATAATGGAACTGTATTAATGTGGATCCAAGCAGATGCAGAGCCGCAGAAGAACTCATTTCCTTTCGGTGTCATCGGCCTGAGAACCTACCAGCAGGGGCAGGTTCCAGCACCGAATTAATCTTATTGTGGTGTGCCAATGACGTGTACGCCTTTTGAAACATCGCAGACAAAAAGATGTTGATTATAGAAAATTCCACAAAAGCTCGCCGCCATAGCAAATTCAGCTGTCTGAATGAGCTTCGGTTTAGCGGGATCCTCTTTGATATCCCAAACTTTCACTTTGTCACCAAAACTAAAGTAATATTCGTCTGTGACGTCGACTGAAAAAGCCTTTACATCTCTCTCAAAGAAGACAGGTAGCGGATCTACAGGATTAGAGATATCAATAATCGTCGTGAATGGAACATCATTGTTCAAATCATAAGAGGCAATATAAGCGAAGTCCCCTTTGATCTCGATGTCTCGTGACGTTGCTGCGAGAAAGGATCTAGAGACAGTTTGACCATTACGCGGATCGGAAATATCAATGATTTCTAATTCTTTACCGCATAAGGCATACAGATAGTTACCTTTGATCTTCATAGAGAAAAATCCACAAGAAGGAATGGTATTGACAAGCTGAGGGCTTGACGTGACTTTGACATCGTAGACATGGATGGCTTGCCCAAATGTATAGAATACATAATCATTGGAAACTACCACTGACGAAGCAGTTTGTGGAACTTCACTAATGAGCTGCGGGTTTGAAGGGTTTGAAAGATCATAGATTTTACCAGGTCCTCCACGGCTAGCAGTAAAAAGTTTATTGTTGTAAATGACCAGACCATGGCTGTTGGTCGCATTATCAAGTTTTTTTGTCAGCTTAGGTTGGCGAGGATCCTTGATGTCATAGACATAGATTCCAACATTATCGTGATTGCCAAGATAAGCATGATCCTTGTAAATCGCTAGAGACATCGTTTGGCCGGCGTCCAATGTTGAAACGGTTTTTAAACGAGCAGGATCAAATTCTTGCTTTGGTAATGGCGTCTCATCTGAGGTTTCAAGATTGACTGTGAGCTTAGTGATTTTACAAGAACTGTCACCTTTTTTTGCCATCATGACATTTTCATAGGTATAGGTGGCAGGTGCTGCTGAAGAAAAATCGATATCAAATCCGACGTTAACGATTTCAGGAACAGGGTGACCATCTGCCAGTTGAGAATCTTCAACGACAAACTCAATAGCATTCAAATCTTGCGAAGCAAGTGTATTTAATTTAATACGCACTGTGCTGTCGCTTTGACTCGTAATGCTAAAAGGTTTTTTGTAGTCACAAAAGGCATCAGCATGATTGTCGATCGCTAACTCTATGGTAAAGCGATTATTGTTAATGGTAATCCCTTCCTCAAGATCTGCATTAAACTGACTAGAAAGCACTGCAGCTCCTGAATCAGGATCACTTGCAAATTTCCAAGAGATGCCGAGAGCATCTTGATAGGTATCACCACTATTAAAAGCTAGGGTTACCAGTGCACCAGCAGGGCCATCTCTAAAGCTAATCGACTCGTAAGCGACAGATTGACAGTCTAAGCCGGCAAAGACTTGTCCTTTTGAACCTTTAATTTCCCATGCCTCTTCGTTACATCCGACAAAGCTTCCTTTGATCGATTCAATGCTAAGATTTGACTGAACGAGGTTAAAATCTGGTTGTTTGACTTCTACTAAAAATGGTTTTTGTTGATCAGTGCGTTTATCTTGATGGTCTGTGCCTTGGCAAGATGTTAGAAGAGCAAAAAATAAAATGACCTGTCTGAATTGCATGTTTCCCCCTAATAAAGCAATTGACTGTGTGAGCAATTATGTGTCTGTTTTAGATTCTAAAAAACTCTTCGGTGGGTTTGGGTGGCTTGTCAAAAAAATACGTAAAAAAGCAATGTATACGGACGCATAAAGTGCGGTTGAAAGTGGCTGTAAACGTTCCTGACGGGCATCAAAAAGAAACCCCCATCACTGACTTAATTGGATGGGGGAACAGAGAATGCTTTATCTTTTTACAGGTACTTTTGCACGAGTGACAACTAAATAATTCTTAGCTTCTTAAGGGTCGCACGATCGGTTTGGCCGGTCGCCTTTAGTTTGTTAATTTTTGAGAGCGCTTCTCGTTTTCGGTCCCATTAAACCGTCAACTTTTATTTTGAGGCTAGCCTGAAGTCTCTTTACTTGACTTTTATTAAGCTTGACAATATCGGTATTCTTTTTGCTCACTCTTTTCTTGGCGATTTTTTGTGTTGGTTTTTTCGCTTTTTTTAGCGATGCCTTTTTATTTGTTGGAGCTACTTTTTTGGCAGGTGTCTCTTTGACGGTCATCTTGGTCTTCTTGTCGACTTTTTCTGGGGGCTGAGTTTCTTCTAGGAGCTGATCATCCCCTAGAGGTTGTTCGTCCATAGGATTGGCCCATAAAGACGGAGCGATGAATAAAAAGAACGCCGAGATTATTGGTAGGGATTTTTTCATTGATGTTTCTCCTAAGAAGGCTTTTTAAAAACCAAACACCTCTGCTAGTGCAGCTTCTGGGCCAATTCGACAGACCGGTCAATATATTGATATCGTGGATTTATTTTTGGTAAGAAAAAGGTCTGCAAGGAAATCTTGTAAAGTTGTCTTATTATTCAAGCAAAGGTGTCCGTCTTTTCAAACACACCTTGGTTTGAGCGTCATCCTTAAATGCTGATGCCGCTCTTAATCATGTCCGCGGTTATTCGGTTAGAGTGAATGCTGGTTTGTCTAGGTCTGGGTTAAGACCATTACTCACCATCAGCCTCTCGCGCTCTTCTGCAAGGCCGTACTGATCAAGAAGGCCTTGCAGACCTTTCCACTCAAGATACTTAGGGTGGTAGGCAAAGATGAGGGTCGAGTACTCCATCTTTAGAAAGTGAGTTTCAACTAACTCTTTGTCCATAGTTAAACAGCCTTTACTATCGGCCATTTCGTTGGGCCAGACATGCCAGATGACTGTTCGCGAGCATAATTTTTGATTAATATCTCGTTCGAGAGGGTGAAGGACGAGTCCATCTCGTTTTAAGAGTGAAAACCGACTGTCAACAATCCCTCCAGCGGCAAACCAGCCAAGCTCTGTGACGCCAGTCCCTGAAGAATTTCTTTCAAAAGTGACAGGATAAGTTGTACCCTGACTACCGTCACCGTGGGCGGTGGTCAGTGAGTCTAGTGTCGGATCAGGAGAACGATGAGTGCCGTCTGATAACACGACTCTCTCGTGGGTTTTTTTAAGAGAAAAGTCAACAACGGCAAATTTTCGAAAGCCGAGATGCTGATGACTATGCAGCACCTGGTCGGCAACCACTAAAGCAACCAAAGAAATTCCTCGGCAAAGGGTTTGCTCGACGTACTCCACAGAAAAGTGTTTTGGCTTCCATTTAGTCTCATCGTACTTATCGAGAAGTGCTTTACATCTGGTTAAGCTTGCTTGGTTACCTTCGATAGGCTTGACACGATCTCTAGTTCTGTTAGGCTTTCCCCACCACAGTGAAAACTCCTCTATCCTTTCAGGAAAGGTCTCATCAGGGGTGTCAGTTTGTGCAACAGTTGATGACAATCGTGATTCAAGAGCATATTTACCATTGACACAACGATCGAGGACTGTTGCGTTCGATTCATCGCCAGGAAAAACATCAAGCGATAAAGAAATTGCACCAGTAGAAATACCTTTTGAAGTTTCCTTGTAAGTGGAAATATCACTGGATGAATCGGAGTCTTGGGGGACGGGCTTGCATGAAGCAATAGCAATCAACGATACAGCAGTAAACAACCTCAACATAGGACCTCCCAATTATGAACAAAACCGTGGGGTGGATATCGGATTTTTTGCTTGTAAAAATGAGTCTTTTCGCTAAGTCATCTAAATATGGTGTGATTTTGAGGCGAAAATCATAGGCCTTCGAGGTCGATGACTTCGTTAAAGCAAGCGTCTTTAATGCGCTGCCAATATTTATCCTTCATCGCTGGTCTTGTCTTAATCTTGCGTTTCATAAACTTCTCAGCAAAGGTGATTCGTTCTTTGTGGGCCGGGTGAGAGGAGAGAATATTCATACTGTCACCAATCATGTCTTTTTTAGACAGTCGCTCAAAAAAGGTGATCCATCCCTGCGGTGAGATTTTTGCTGCCTTGAGTAGTGTCATGCCACCCAAGTCTGCTTCGCGCTCCTTGTCCCGGCTAAACTTGAGGTTCATCAGATTAAGAGCAGTCGTCGGGTCGACGATAAGAATTCCTGAATAGTCACCAATAGCTGCCTGCCACATACTGGTAAGCATAGTGCTTCGTACAATACCTGCGGTGATATGACGCTTGATAACATGAGTCATCTCATGAGCGAGAATGCCTGCGAACTCGTCAGGAGATTGCATTTCTTTGAGGATCCCTTTAGTGAAAACAATCGTCCCACCAGGTAAAGCAAAGGCATTAATCATTTTTGATTGGGTGAGAATGATATTAAACTGGTACTTTTTTGGGGCACGGTAGCCTCTCAAAAGGCGTTTTTTAAGGTTATCAAGAATAGGCTTAACATCTTCTTCTTCGCATTTGTTTTCCGTCCAGTTGGTCATGACCTTATCAGCGAAGCCTTGCTCCCATTCCATCGGAACTTTGTTGGCAACAAACTGCGAAGTTGCATCAATGGAAAAATAAAACCCTGCCATGACAGCGAGGACGATAGCAAACAAACCGATTTTTTGCGGGCCATCTAGTGCTAAGTGTAAAGGCTTCTTATGATAACCATGACGCTGCAGCATGGTTTGGGCATTCTTTTGATCGATTTGAAGACTTGCAAGTTGCTTTTCTCTATTTTCAATATGACAGCTGCCATGAAAGGCTTTGATGGAAATTTTGTCTTTCACCCAGGTTTCGATCAGTTCGTTGCTATCTTTGTTGTAGATATCGAGCTGTACAGGTGATACCTCTACACGCACTTGATGGCCAGACGCAGTCTGACCATCGTAATAGACTCCTTCAAAACTACCCGTCTGCATCGATTAGATTCCAATGCCGATATCAAGCGCATCAGCCAGTTGGTCACCGACAGCCCTACCGCTTTGTTGTTTTTGAGCGATCCCATCAAAATCGACGTTACCGACAAATTCAACATTTTCAATATAGAACTGGATATTCCGTACGGCAATCCAAGGTAAAGCAAGACCAAAAGTAACACCGAGTAACAGAACATTTACAATTGCGAGTCCGAGAAATTGACTCTTTGTTGCCTTAAAGCGCGCCTTCGCTGCACCTAAGGATTCACTGCCGATCCATGTGTTGTTAAATTGATACTTTTTAAGATCAAACATAAAAAGAATGGACGCAAAACCAAAAGTTAAAATAATTGGAATCAACCATTTTAAATACATGTTAAACAGATCTTTTGGGTTGCCTGTATAGCGCAGCTTTAAACTGCCAACTGAAGTTGCGTTGGTAAGGACACGGTAAAGATTATGTTCCATATAAGGCCAGTAAAAACCAAAAGTGATTCCGCTTAAAAGTATGCCTTTAATAAATTCAATCATAAAGGGTTTATGAACGGGGGCCATTCCAAAGCGAATACCGCGCCAAGAGGTTCGACTATAGATATACCGTCGTTGTGAGACGATAGCATAGGGAATCAGAACCAACATGACAGGGTAAACAACTAAAGGAACAAGCAGTTGAGCTCCTACTCTAACCATGACATTGACTATGACGACAAAGCCAACAATTGCTACCATTAATCTTGCCCATGCAAAGAGTAACTCTTTGGCGGTACCGTGAAACTGAAGGCGGTGATTAAAAAAGCTAATATGGCCCCAGATATACTTTCTTTCGGCAGTCTTCGCCCAGAAGCTGTAAAAGCCAAAAGTCACGAGCTTGAGAAGGATGTGTTTTAAAATAAGAACCGCTAAGCTTCCACCATCACCATGAAAAGCCATACGGTAGACTTGTTGTTTTGGTGAGGGTCTTTTGGGTGCGCTTTCAGCCGCTACTTGTGAGCTCTGGGCTGCTGCAATCGCCGGGGCTGCCGTTGCAGGCACGTGCTGCGGCGTCAGAGGCTGGTTCTGTATGTTTAAATTAGGACTATCCTGCGTCATTGTTGTTTAATCTTCTTAAGATTTAAGATGATCTTTTATCGACTGATATCATGAGGAAATTAGAAAAAACTTATTAAAAGCTTAAATGACAGGGTTTTTATTTTAACAAGGATGTTTTGCGAAGAATAATACACCTTTGAAATATTTTGTGATTGTTAACTCCTGAGCCACACGAACCTCAAAAGCCGAAAGCTTCCTCGGGCATCTCTATAAAGAT
>CAZBDM010000073.1:6246-12709 GCA_964490675.1 uncultured Oligoflexales bacterium | reverse complement strand
CATCGGAACGGCCTCAGGCTTTGATACATTTTTTGCTGTCTGGGGCGGTGCTGGACTGCGCCTCTGACTCAAAAAGGAATGTCGTCGAGGGTTCCATCAGAGCTGCTTGAAAATCCACCGCCACCGAGCTGATTGTCATTGCTGTCGGCCGCAGGAAACCCACCACCAGTATCAAAATTACTGTCTGAATAAGAAGATGATGTCTGATTTTGATCTCTTCCGCCAGCTGGCAGGAATTGGACGTTTGAAGCGACGATTTCGGTTGTGTAACGTTTTTGTCCGTTTTGATCTTCCCAGGATCTCGTCTGAAGGCGTCCTTCGATAAAAACAGCACGGCCCTTGGAAAGGTACTTAGCGCAGTTTTCAGCCTGTTTTCTCCAAACCACAACACGATGCCACTCGGTTTGTTCTTGTCGCTGGCCGTCTTGTCCCATGCGGTACTCGGTGGTTGCAACATTGAGAGTGACAATGGGAATTTGACTTTGGGTATAGCGAAGCTCTGGATCTTGACCAAGCCTACCCATTAAGATCACTTTATTTACCGATGCCATAATATGTTCCTTATTACGAAAAGTTAGCCAAATTAAGGCGTGCTTTGATGTTTAAGCTTCCATCAGCGAAGTCTTACAAGTGTAATACCGAGCACGCCGAGGGGCTACAACTAAAAATTCATGTTTACCGAAGATGCCATCCCGTGACATTCTATCCAGTCTGGTAAGCTACTGAATCTTCTGGAGGCTTAGAAAAATAGCATGAACACCATTCAAAGTCATAAAAAGCTCTGGCCATGGCTTACTTTTCTCATGCTGATAGTCAGTGCTTCTTGTACAAAATCAAAGGGATATCCTGACCTTGGCCTTGGCATAGCCTATCCAATCGACATCGCCCTCAGCCCAGACGGACAATACTACTACGTGCTCAACAGCGACATCGACCGGCGTTACGATGAGGGCTCAATTCTTATCCTAGACAAGGACGGGAATCGCTTGTCAGCTATCCCGACACCGCGCCTCGGCAGAAGCCTCACGGTCTCCGAAGACAATCTCATTGTCACCTTCGATGGGCCTGGAGAAGACGAAGAGGGTTCTCCTAAGGTACATCTCTACAATATCGAAAACCCCGAAAATCCAACTCTAGAGAGGTCTTGGGAGATTGAGTGCAATCCCCTCAACGCCGTAAAACGCAGTGGCTACCAGTATTTTGCCGTCAGCTGTTTAGGGGGGTTTATCCTGGTTGGTGAAATCACCGCTGACAAACGCGAATCAACCCTGCAGGTCGTTCGCAAGATGGGCCCTTACACGAGAAGGGCTATGCATATCGACCCTGAAAGAGGGCTTTTATTTGCTTTCGTTACCGATCTTGGTGTGGCTGGCCTTAGGGATGAAGAAAATGTCGATGAGTTCTCTTACACGGTGACAGTCGATGAGGAGACCAATGAAGAGATTTTCACCGAAACCAGCGGCGCAAACGATATTCCAGATCGCTTTGAGTCCTCTGCAAAAAACGTCCGCTCTTCACGCAACCTAAAACGGCGCTTTCAGTATCTTGTCTATGATATTGAAGCCGAAGCCGAAAAGGGCTTTCCCGACCTCGGCCTTGAAGACGAAGAGTTTACAGATGTCGAGCTACGCTGGATGTATTTTAATCTAACCGACATCGATGGCTCACCTGACCGTGAGGCGTGGGAAATCGATCAGACGAAAAAATACTACCGCACGAACTTTTGGAAGGCGCTTCCTGACCCAGCTGACCCCAACGTTTTTTATCTTTCCCACAGAGGGCTTGAGAAAAAAGATGGCTCTCCAGACGCCAACCAGATTGTTAAAGTGACGATCACCGGAGATCCACGACCACAGGAAGAGGCTCCGCAAGATGAAGAGCAAGACGCTCAAGAAGGCCAAGAAACAAACAAGTCAGCCCTTAGAAAGACCAGTGATATCGTTAAGTTCGAGAGGATATACGGTTTTAAAGGCGATCAGAAAAGAGATAACGACCCCAACTATCCTGGTGACTTTGAAATCCTTTATAGCCAAGGGCAAAGAACTCTTATAGTCAATAATTTCAGAGATTTATCCAACTTCCGCGAGGAGGGCGGTGCACGCTTTACAGTTACGGCAGCGGCTCTTGACGATAGCTACTGGTTCGAAGAACTACAGTCGACCAGCGGTAAAACTTCTTATTACCAACTTGCCGCTTCTCGTGACGGACGCGTTTTGACGGGGTCTTTTTACGGAAGCGCTTTAATTCTTCTGGAAATTAAGCCAGGGGTTGCCATAACGGAACTGAAACGGATAGAGTGATGGGTTAAAGACCCTATCGTTAGGAACTAAGTGGGCAAGGCATGCACTTAAAGAAAATTATTATCTCCGGCTTTAAATCTTTCGCCGACCGCGTCACTGTTAACTTTGACAAAAGTCACATTACCGGAATCGTCGGCCCGAATGGATCGGGTAAAAGCAATATCATCGACGCAGTTAGGTGGCTCATGGGCGAGCAAAACGCCAAGATGTTACGCGGTGAAAAAGCCACTGATATCATCTTTGCCGGCTCTGAAAGAAGAAAGCCACTCGGTACCGCTGAGGTCACGCTTGTTTTTGACAACTCAGATGGATCATCATTTTGTCCGCCAGAATACCGCCATGAGCCCGAAATCTCTCTCACGCGACGGCTCTACATTGACGGTCAAAGAGAGTATGCGATTAATAAGAAGACCTGTCGCCTTAAAGATATCATTAGCTTTTTTGCCTCGACCGGCCTGGGTGGGCGAAGCTACTCGATGATCCAACAGGGACAGGTAGACCGGATTCTGCAAGCCAAACCAGAACAGATCAGAGAAATCATTGAAGAGGCTTCCGGGACGTTGATCTTCAAAAAACGCCGCAACGAAGCCTTCAATAAACTAGAAAACACAAGACTCAACCTATCAAGACTTGACGATATTATCTCAGAACTTGTGCGCCAAAAAGAAAACCTCGAAGCACAGGTAGAGGCTGCCAAAAAATTCAAAGAAGTCAGCGAAGAACTCACTGAACATGAAACGAAGCTCTACACTCACAACTACCATGACTATAAAGACGAGCTTCTTGGTCTGCATGAAAAACTCGAAAAGGAAATGCTCGCTGAAGCAGAGGCTTCGCGGCTTATCCTCGAATTTGAAGAAGAGTATGAAAGCTTCCGCAGTGAGCTTGATGAATCAGACCCAGAGGTCCAGGCTCTTACTGAACGGATCACTGTCGTTAGAGAAAAGATTGCACGCTCAGAGACCTCTCTTCTTAACGCTGAAAAACTTTTATCAGGTGCCGATGAAAGGCTCGTTCAACTGAATAACGATATCGCAGAAGAAGACGAGCATCTCAAAGCACTTGAATCTCAGGCTGAAAAGAAACTCAACTCCCTTTCAGAAGGGGAGACCAAAAAGACGCAAATTGAGGAGCTTCTTGAAACTTTTGAAATGCAGCTTTCAGAGAGCGACGAACAGGCGCAAGTCTTTACCAATAAAATCGAAGAGTGTGAAGACGAGATCAAAAACTTAGACCGTATGATGGAAGCAAATGTTTTAAGACAAGAAGCTTGCCAAAGAGATTACGCCAAGGCTGAGCGTGAAAAGGTTTCCCATAAAGAACGCGTCAGCCTGCTTCAATCTGAAGTTGGGCAAGCATCGATTCTCGTCGATAGTGCCAAGGTAAAAGTGTCTGGCCAGAAAAAAGGTCTCGACACCGAATTATCTGAAAAACATCGTCTCGAAGGCGCCATTGCGCAACGCCTAGAAGACATCAACGGGCTCAAAGAAGAAAGAGATCAGCTCAAAGAGTCTTACCTCTCATGCAAGGCAAAAGCCGAATCGATTGAAAGCCTAATGGCGAGTGCCGGCAACTTAAGAGAAACGATCGAAGCTTTAAAAGAGTCGGAAGTCGACCAAGACCTGCTCGGCTTGGGGGTTCTCACTGATCACCTGAGGTTTAATGAAAACATTGAAGAAATGCCAGTTAAATGCCGCCAAGCTTTTGAAGCGTGGGCGGAAAGGCTTGTCGTTGAAAATATAGACGCGCTTAATGAACTTGTCAGAGCCTGTAAAGATGTCGAAATCCCATCTTTCTCAGCAACCGTTCTCGAACGACTGAGCCCCATCGATCAAGTTGCTTTAGATAAATGGTGTGAAACCTACGATGCTGAATCTCTTAGAGAGTATCTTAGTTGTGACGATGAGCGTGCCAGTCAACTACTAAAAAGACTATATGTTTTGCCCATGCTTAACATCGAAAGACAAGCTGTGGCTGAGCTTCCAAAAGGTGTCCTTGTCTTTACGGCACATGGAGTGATTCTCAATCAAGACGCTGACTACCGTATCAGTGGCCGTACCAGCAGAGGGGCTCTTAGCTACAAGTCTGAGCTAGAAAAACTAGAACAACAAAGAAAATCATCGGAAGCAAAGCTTGCTGAAACCCAGGGCAAGATCGACCGTCAAGAAGCCGCTCAGCTGGTTGATCGTGAAGCTATTAAGAAGATTAACGAAAAACTCCACGAACAAAACCAAGCGGTTCTTGAAGTCATGGCCGAGCTTAACTCATGCCAACAAAGCTTTGAACACAAACAAAACCTTCTTGAAGACGCCCAAGGCCAGTTTAAACTCTTAGAAGAAGCATCGGAAAAGTACGGTGCTCAGCTACAAGAGTTGAAGGATTCACACGGTTCTCTTGCACAAGAAAAAGATCAAGTCTCTGGCGAACTTGATGAGACGCGGGAAGAATCTGAACATATCATGGAGCAAAGAGCTGAGATTAGCCGCCAGCTTGATACCCAAAGAGTGGAATTGATCAAGGCAAGCTCAGACTTGCAAGCTCTTAAAGACAGCTATAATCAGGTAAAAGAGCAGCTTGATATCCTGCAAGCAAAAATGAAACGACGCTACGAACAGAAATCGACGATGCTTGCCGATATCGAAAAAGCCAAATCTGAGCGTGGCCAACTTGAGAAAGATATCGAGCACTTTGTCCTTGAAAGAGAAAAGCTTGAGGAAGATCTCGCATCAAAACGTGAAGAGAATGCCGAGATCCTTGAAAAGATTAGGGTGATCGAGAACAAAATCAAAGAAGGTCGCTCCACTCTTAACGGCTACCAGAAAACCATCAGTCAATTGCAGGTCACCGTAGAGAAGGTTAAATCAAACTACGAAGCAACCATCGAACAGGCGAAAGAGAGACTCAACTTAAACCTAGAGTTTCATCCTTTTGAAAGAGACCATGATTTTAATCGCACCTCAACAACGACAAAAGTTGCCAAGCTAAAGAGTAAAATCGATGCGATGGGCCCTATCAATATGATGGCAATCAAGGAATTTGAAGAACTCTCGCAAAGAGAAGAATTCATTCAAGCACAAAGAGAAGAGGTGATTTCCTCTGTCGAACTCCTAGAAATGGCCATTGAAGAGATTGAATCCAACTCTAGAGAAAAGTTTATGGCGACCTATGAGGTTCTCAACAAGGAATTTGCAGAACTCTTCCCGATCCTTTTCCCAAGGGGTGATGCGCAGATTGAACTGTCTGATCATGAAAACCCACTCGAGGGCGGCGTTGAGATTATGGTTCGGCTTCCTGGTAAAAAGCAGCAGAATATGAGGCTTTTCTCCGGTGGCGAAAAGGCGCTGACAGCAATTGCTCTCATCTTTGCTCTTTTAAAATCAAAGCCGACGCCTTTCTGTTTTCTCGATGAGGTTGATGCGCCTCTTGATGAAACCAATGTTGGTCGTTATAACCGCGTGCTTGAAGCTCTATCAGATCGCTTCCAATTTATTGTGATTACTCACAATCGGCGCACTATGGAGGTACTTGATACACTGTATGGTGTCACCATGCAGGAGCCTGGGGTCTCTAAAGTCGTCGGAGTCGACATGACCAAAGACCTGCCTTCGCACCTTAAAAAGGCTTTCAAAGAGACCAAAAGAGTCGAAGGGGCTACTGCTCAGCAGTAAGCTAAATGGACATGCTTTCCTCTGTTTCTTTAGAGAGAAGAAGAAAATGGCTTTCGCCGCTCGTGCGATTTTTTTCTATAAGACATCGCTTTTCATAAAGTCCTGAACAGAGATCTAAAATGGTCTCTTTGCGATACTCACCGACGATCTCCCCTCCAAACTCAAGAAAAGATCCTTTCGATGAAGGCTTAAAAGAAACAGCTTTTCCGCCATGGATTAAGTCCTCATATAGAGAAGTCTTGCGATTCCAAGCTAAAAAACGAAACACGTTGGTCCTTATCTCTTCGTTATTATGCTGGTCAATAAGTACAGTTCTTTCAGCGATGAGATCTTCTCGGGTATTCTCGTTCTCTGACAAAGAAAAGAAAAAGGTCTTACGAAGCTTGGCTTTAAAATCCATCGAAAGCTTTGCCTGAACGGTTTTTTCGGCAAGACTCAGATCAAAATTGAGAGACGGCTTCAGTCCATCAAAATCGACCCGACAGCTTGATCGGA
>CAZBDM010000073.1:0-6236 GCA_964490675.1 uncultured Oligoflexales bacterium | reverse complement strand
GTCAGATTGACAAAGACTAGAAAGCTCCAGAGAAGGCACATCAAGCCTTGCTACTGGAGAGTCTTGAAAGAAAGCGACAGCTGTGTCGGAGTCAAAGCTCAGCTCGCTAAAGGCAGAGGTTAGATCTTGGTTTTCAGAGGGCCCGTATAAAAGAAGAACCTTATCTTCTTTTTCATCGAAAAGAGCGCTGAGAGTATTTCCTTTAGGGTCCCCGTTTATTGAGAGCTTTTCGAAATAGGATTGGCTCTTCTTATCAAAGGACAAGCGCACAAGAGACGATTGATCACTTGAAGGTGACTCGTCAGTTTTTTCAGCAGGTGAATGTTTTGTTGGATTTTCTTGACAGCTGACCAGAAGCAAGGCCAGAAGGACAAGTAGATGGGGACGCATGGGCACCTCCTAGGCAAGATCGTAGGCTTGCAGCAGTCGTGCCAAACTTAAATAATTAAAATTATTGTTTAATATTTATTTTAACAGGATTTTCACAAGCTTTTCTTAAGCGTATGTCAAGCACTTAGACAAATTCTATTGAATCGCCCAGGCATACATGTCATGGATTGAGTCGGCTTTCTAAGCGTTCTACAATAAGAGAAACTCTATTGAACTCAGGATCAAAAATGACCCACTTTCGATGCTCTTGCATGCTTATCCTTTTTCTCACCCTTCAGTCCTGTAACGGCAGTAGTAACGACCGCACAGGCTTTGGAGAAGGAGGCGAAGGGGATGCTCAGTCCAACCTGACCAACTGGCTAACGACAAAAGACTGGCAAGGTAGCATGGTCGACAAGCAGGCTGGTAATGCCACCCAGACATCAAGTCGGATCAAGCTTGCTTTTGATGATGAAAACCGTTTCCGACTTGATTTCGCCGATAATGAAAGTGCCTACTCAGAGGGAACTTATATTCAGTTTGCTGAATCCCTGCTCTTCCAATTCGAAGATTCCAATGTCAGCAGTTTCGGTCTCACCGGCACTCAGAGAGATATGGAATACAATCGCTTTGGCGATACCTTAAGAATCTTCGATGAAAAACTTGAATTCAAACTCACGACAAAAAATATCAATGGTGGTGGAGATCTCACCATCGAAGGCTTTACTGGAGACTGGGTCGGCACGGATCTGTTTGATAATTCATGGACTCTGACCATAAAAGATGACGAAAGCTTTGAAGCAACTGCTGGAAACCGAAGTAACCTTTCTTTAAGGGTCAGTGGCTCATACGAGCTTATCGAGCTTGTTGACAATGAAACCCTTGCTCTTCTGACCGTAGAAGAGACCAACAACCCTGACACGGAAGGGATGAAGCTTAAAGTGAATCTTCTCTCTGAAGACATTATCCAAATCACGGTTATCGATAAAAACGATAACGAGTCACAGATTTTTACCAGCAAAAGAAAAAACTAAAGCGGCCGGTAAGGTTGGAAAAGCTGATTAAGACCAGCTGAGAAGACGCCGCCACGTTCAGGGTGTTGAAGATCGATCGCATAGTCCACTCTCAGCATCAGTCTGTAGACACTAGGAAAAGCCATTCTCAAACCAACTCCGCTGGCGTACTGTTGTCTTTCGTAGATTTGACCCCACTCTGGCGCAGCACTCCCCCAATCAAAAAAGACGACATTTTGTAGCCATAAATGTTTAAAACGAAAGCCTATTTCTCTAGCCTCAAAATTGCCATAAGCAGCTTTTGAGCCATAAATGGCGCCATCAGGGAAACCGCGCAGAGAGTCAAAAGCACCAAGAAAAGTCTGGCCTGAAACATGATCGCTTGCGGAATGACTCATATACAGATGACTGGCAAGATTGAATTGGCGTCCAAAAAGCTTATAGTAAAAATACTCTAAAATAGCTCTTTCGTAAGTCTCTTCACCGCTGCTATTCATGCCAAATCTTGAAATAAAACGCATGCCATCGTAGTCAAAGTTATCCCTAGTAATGTTGTCGTAAACAAAGCTAGGTAGCAGGGACATATGAGTTTCCTTTTGAAAAGAAAGACTCATCTCTGGCGGTGTTTTTTGCTGCTGGTCATCTACATAGGAAGCGGGATACTCGTCAATCACGTTAAGATCAAAACCCCACTGCCAGTGACTACCCTCGCCAATTGTCGAAGTTTTGCCAAGTGGCAGCATAAATAAGCTGCGCCCTCTGACCCGATCGGTGTTGAGTGTACCAATTTTTTCCTGATCATCGTTATAAATCGTTCTTTTACGAAACTGACGCCAATATTCAAAACCGAGGACATGTTTTCCTTGTCGCCATCGCGGAGCCTGTGCCCAAGCAACATAGCCGAGTGGGGCATTATCATACCTTCGCGTCTCAGCACCAATCGTCCAGAGTCTGCCAAAACCGTGGATATCGTAGCCACCAATGACTTTAAGAAGCGTCCCCCCACCAAACTGGCCACGGAAAACAGGAATGGTTGTCCATTTTTCTACAAGATCTACAACGATTCTATATGAGTCAGGTTTTGTTTCATCTTGCTTGAGAGAGACCGTCACATTTCTAAAAACACCGGATGTAAGGAGTTTTTTTTGGATATCAAAGAGATCGCCTGAAGAAACGAAAAACGGTGGTTTGAGTCCGAGAAATTCTTCAAGCCAGCTCTGACGGGATCTTTTCTGGCCAACGAAGACGATCTCATCAACGCGGTAAGACTCAGCCCCTACCAATGGCTCAAAAAACCAAAGAAAACAGCCAAGAATAATAGATAGTCTGAAAGCTTTATATTGCGTCTTTTTGATTATAAGTACGAGTCCTCTTTGACCAGATATTCGTTAACGTATTCTTTGACACCATCCTCAAGACTGCAAAACTGTTCGTGGTAACCCGCCTCTTCTCTCAGCCTTGTTAAGTCAGCCTCAGTAAAGTACTGGTATTGATTTTTGATCGTATCAGGCATTTCAATCCATTCAAAGTTGGCTTCAAGGCCTAGCGCTGAAAACACAGCTCGACCGAGATCAGCAAAGCTGCGCGCCTTGCCCGTCCCACAATTATAGACCGAGCTTGGCAGGGTTTTTCTGCCATCAAAAAGATGCATGATGACCGACAATACGTCTTTTATGTAGATGAAGTCCCTTTTTTGTTCCCCATGGCCAACTCCCTCTTTGTAGGATTTAAAGAGCTTCAGCATTCCCGTTTGTTTGATCTGCGGGACCGCTTTTGCGACTAGACTCTGCATGTGGCCTTTGTGATACTCTTGGGGACCGTAAACATTAAAAAACTTAAGCCCAGCCCAAAAGGGTGGGGTATGGGTCTGCATAAGAGCCCAGTCATCGAATAATTTCTTGCTGTATCCGTAGCGATTAATTGGTCTTAAAACACTCATCTCAGTCGTTTTATCACTATAGCCACGTTCTCCGTTGCCATAGGTTGCTGCTGATGATGCGTATATATAAGGCAGATTGTGGTCAGCGCAGATCTCGAAAAGAGACTTTGAGTACTCAAAGTTGTTTCTGACCAGATAATCCATATCCTGTTCGGTTGTAGCCGAGCAGGCACCCATGTGGAAAATGCCGTCAATCTTGAGTTTCGAAACATTTTCATAAAGCCACGGTAAAAAATCAACTTTATGAATAATCCCTTGGATATGGAGCTTTACGAGGTTTCTCCACTTTTCTGTTTTCCCCAAATTATCCACAACCAGAATGTCATGAATGCCGCGTTGGTTAAGGCTCCAAACGATGCCGCTGCCGATAAATCCGGCTCCTCCGGTCACGATATACATAGAAAGCCTCTCCTTCTCTAGGCTTATAGTTTCACATTCGAAGAATATAAACTAAACTAGGACCAGTGCGGAAGATGATTGTCGTTAGCAAAGGAATCTCATGTTTGGTATTGGCTTTATTGAGTTAGCAGTTGTTGCTCTTTGCGCAATTATTTTTGTCGGGCCGAAAAAGCTTCCAGAGATGATGAAACAATTTGGCAAGTTCTTTGTTCACGCCCGCCGGATGACCTCAGATGTGCGTCAAACCTTTGATCAGGTCGTTAGAGATGCCGAGCACGAGATCCACCAAGATGAGCTTAAAAAGATCCGCGAACTGACTTCAATCGATCTCAATAAAGCTAAACAAGACTTATTAGAATCTACCGGGCTGACCGATCACGGACCTGCTCACCATGATGATTACGGTGAGCATCATCACGATGAAGAACATCTAAAAAACTCAGACCCGAGCTTTGACCAACAGCATCAGCCGACAGAAGAATCACAGCAAAAAAATACAACTCCCGAAGCAAACAACCAACAGGCCCCACAGGGAAAGCCTTCCAGCGAAGAAGCCAAATAGTCTGGACCTATGTTTCCGAAAAATATCCTTTGAGTCTTGCAGCTTATGGGCGTTAACATGCAGAGGTCATGTTGAAATGGCCCTAAATCAAAGGGACGTCAAGCGAATGCACCGTGTATGACGTTTTAGAAGAAGAGCAACACGAGCCCAAGACGCACGGCTGCAGATGGGACAACTTCAGCAATCCTTACTTTTTTTCACCGAATGATCTGACATATTTAACCATCTCATTGATCTCGTCATCATTTGCGAAAAGAGATCCAAAGGCTGCCATGGTCGCAGCCAGACCAACTTCAGTACCGCCTTTCGCTATGACGGTATAGATGCGTTCATCATCGGTCTTATTTTGCCAAGCGAGGTCTGTGAAGTTTCTTGGTCTAGGGTTAAGGCCTTTTGCAGCAGCAGTCTCGGCTTTACCATCGGTGCCGTGACAGCTTGCACAAAGTGTGTTGTATTTTTCGACAATCGGATCAACTGCTGCTTGCCCATCTCCTTTCGGCTTTGGTTTAGGCAGGGTGCCGTCGTCGTTTAGCTGCGGCATTTCACGGTGGGCTGTTTCTCTTTCTTTAGAAAATTGTTTCCATTGCGGTCTCGGATTGTATTGCTCCATACATGAAGTCGCTAAAAAAGCTATAGAAATTAGCCCAAAACCAGCAAAAACACTTCTAAAATTCATTAGTACTTCCTTATGAGTTTCTGTAAGATGGCATCTTTTTATAAAGCAATTGTCAAAAAGGCGCTAGATGCTAGTCCCACTTTTGAACCTCCATCCTAATGTTTCTTTGCCGCACATCAAAGCCCTAATTGCCTGATCACTTCATGAACACAAAGATCGTCAATGTCAACCCTCTTGTGCTTACTAAGCTCACCAGAAACAATTATAATGTCACTCTTAGTTTTTTGAAAAAGCTTACTGAGATAGGCCTTAACCTCTTTATTGGCAGCCCCCTCGATAGCTGGTGCGGCAATCTTTAGTTTCAGACGATCACCGTGAATGCCAACCACTTGGTTCTTTCGAGCTCCAGCCTGAATCCACAAGAAAAGGCTCACTGACGAGCCTTGTTGTTTTACGAACGAGTAGCCTTCAGACACTATTAATTCCAGTGGTAGGCGATGCGTGCATTGAAAAGCTCAAAGCTATCGGTCGCTCCGTTAGGGCCGTCGTAATAGATTTTATTATACAGCTGGTCGAAAGAAGCCGTATGGTATTCGAGGGTTAGGATAAGATCTGGATTGATATCCATCCCGAAGCCAAAGGTATAGGCCGTTTGTTTAAGCGAAGATTGCGGTTTTTGTCCGCCTGTCTCACAGCTAGTCTCAACAAATCTCTCACACGGCTGAAAAAACTTAACGTCTCGAGAACTTGTCGTTCTTTGCTCGAAGTCAAACCCAAGAAAATAAGTGTCAAGTATGCGGTAAGAGGCATTGATAGCGATTGTATTGGTTTCAATGATATTAGCTTTCTCGTTGTTAGGGTCTTCGACAAAGAAGTTATCAATGTCGATCCTCTCACACTCGGCAAGCTCTCCAACACTTGGCAGCGTTCTTTTATTCTTGTCAAGATCACTCATGACATTTTGCTGCCAACCCAGACCTACCTTTAGCCCTCTGGCCGATTCAAACTGTCCGTCCATCTCAATGGCAGCAGCAAGTCGACTTGTCAAAAAGCCAAGATTTGTCTCTTTATAGCTCGTCGTATCGATCTCACATTCTTTCTCGTAGCGGTCCAGTACCCAGGCGTGTCGCAAAGACCCTTGGCTATTGAAATCCCTCGATAGTCCGATTTTTGCTATGAAACCCTTTAAAAAATTAGCATTGAGCTCAAAGCCAAAATACTGCTGTGGATCGAGATTGACAGCGTTTTCGCCTTCGCCATTACCATAGACAAGTTTGACTTTCATACCTTCACCGGCGCCGAGCAGATAAGTGATGGCAAAGGCGGTTTGATCCCAGC
>CAZBDM010000072.1:0-12728 GCA_964490675.1 uncultured Oligoflexales bacterium | reverse complement strand
GACAGCGACCATCGGAATCCTGATGTACATCGTTTCAATGTGGGCCTCCGGGATCACTCAAGGCTTGATGTGGCGAGCTGTTAACGCCGAAGGAAAGCTTGTCTATCCAGACTTTGTTGAAACGGTTCTTGAAATCGTCCCACTTTATTGGGTGAGAGCACTTGGCGGTACCCTCTTTTTGATTGGCTTTGTCGCTATGCTTATCAATATTTGGTTGACGATTAAGAGCGCCCCAGCAGATGCGACGGAAAAAGAAACCGTCAAAGCTAAGGCGATTAATATACGAGCCAAAGACACAGCAAAAGCCTTTCACCGCCGCCTTGAAGGAGCTGTAACCGTCTTTTCTGTGTGGGCCTTTATCGCCATTTTAGTCGGATCAGTGATTGAGATTTTGCCGACCTTTACTGCTCACTTCTTTATGGAAAAACCTAGTAATATCAGACCCTATACCGCACTCGAGTTAGCTGGGCGTGATATTTATGTCAAAGAAGGCTGTTATGTTTGTCACTCGCAGATGATTCGCCCGATGCTCTCTGAAGACCTGCGTTACGGACCGCCTTCACGTATCGAAGAGTCGATGTACGACCGTCCATTTCAATGGGGATCAAAGCGCACTGGCCCAGATCTCGCGCGCGTCGGCGGAAAGTACCCTCACCTTTGGCACTTTAGGCACATGCGTAATCCTCGCGAAGTGGTGTCACAATCGATCATGCCAGCTTATCCTTGGCTCCTAGAATATGACACTAACTACGACGACCTATCGAAAAAGCTCAGTATCATGCAAACCCTCGGAGTCCCTTATAGTGACGAACAAATTAAATCGGCTTCCGAAAGCGCCCGCAGTGATGCCGCTAAAATCGCCGCTGAACTTAGGGAACAAGGGGCACCTGACGGAATCGCTGACAAAGAGATTGTTGCACTTATCGCTTACCTACAAAGACTTGGTAAAAATGATCTGACCGTCAGTGAGGCGGAAGACACCAAGAAAACCGAGGTGACACAATGAAACAGATCTTTTTAAGTTATTTCCCAGCACCTGTTCTTATCGGTATGGCACTATTTCTTTTTTTGGCGGTTTTCGTCGCCATCCTCTACCGCACTTTTCGCAGAGAAAACCGCGGTATTCATGATCATTTAAGTAAACTACCTCTAGAGGAGGATTATTAGAATGTCTGAAAATCACGAAAATATTCCAGGAAAGCTGATTCCCAATCATGACTACGATGGAATACAAGAGCTTGATAATCCGCTTCCAAAGTGGTGGTTGTATATTTTTTACGGCACGATTATTTTTTCCATTGGCTATTTCTACTATTACGAAATCGGCGACGGCACGAGACTAGCTGAAGATTTCGCGGCCGATAAAGCTGCTCACAGCGAGCAGTTTGCAAAGAAGAAAGCGGAAGCTACAGCAACTATCGATTTTGCTGCTCTAGAAGGAAACGCCGAACTCGCTGCTGCTGGTAAAGCAAAGTTTGTGCAGTTCTGCGCCGCTTGTCACTTGGCCGATGGCGGTGGCTCGATTGGCCCGAACCTTACTGATGCCCACTGGATTCACGGTACTGGTGATGCTGAGACTATCTATAAGGTGATCAACGAAGGTATTCTTGCTAAAGGTATGCCAGCGTGGGGTCAGACTTTTAGCGTTGATGATATGAAAAACGTCACTGCTTTTGTCATAAGTCTGAAAGGCACAACACCAGCAAACCCAAAAGCACCGCAAGGCACAAAGGTCGAATAAATAATGAGGTGGGGACACTCCCCACCTTTTCCCACTAGACCAATGAAAGTGAGTGTTCATATGGCAGACATATCGTTAGAAGAACAAGAGAAGTATCGCCCCCCCTCCCTCGATAAGACAGGCCACCGCAATTTTATCTACATGGCAGACTTTGTCGGCCGCTTTAAAAACCTCAAAAATATCGTCCATCCGTTTCTGATCGTTTTCTTCCTTGTTATTCCATGGATTAGTATTGGCGGCAAACAGCTTGTCCTGATCGATATTCCGAACCGTAGATTTAATCTCTTCGGACTTTCCTTCTGGGCTCACGACGGCCCTTTGATTATCTTTTTGCTCGCCGGTGCTGCTTTAACTCTTGCTTTTGTAACAGCTATTTGGGGCCGGGTTTGGTGTGGATGGGCTTGCCCGCAAACGGTTTTTTTAGACTCTGTTTATAGACGTATAGAGCGCTTTGTTGAAGGAAAAGCACGCGAGCGCAGAAAACTCGACAGTGGTCCTTGGACATTTGAAAAAGTACGAAAAAAATTCATCAAATGGTCTCTTTATATCATCGTTTCTCTCATCATCACTCATAGCTTTTTGGCTTACTTTGTCGAAGCCCGCAATCTTCCTGAAATGGTTACAAGTCCGCCCTGGGAAAATCCGTCGGCTTTTGTATTTATCGCTCTCTCAAACTTTCTTGTGCTGTTTAACTTTGCTTGGTTCAGAGAACAATTTTGTCTCATAGTCTGCCCTTACGGACGCTTCCAAGCTGTGCTTATGGACCAGCACTCTCTAGCAGTTTCTTACGATACCAAAAGAGGTGAGCCACGACGCGCGAAAGATGTTCCCAAGGAACAACAAGGCGACTGTGTTAACTGCGGCCGCTGTATTGAAGTCTGCCCAACTTCTATCGATATCAGACGCGGTATTCAAATGGAATGTCTCGCCTGTACAAACTGTATTGATGCCTGCGATGCTATTATGGAAAGGTTTAATAAACCAAAAGGGTTGATCAGATATACAACTCTAACAGAGCTTGATGATGGAAAAAAACCGAAAAATCTGCGCCCACGCACGGTTGTATATGCGGTCTTTATTACAATCTTTGCCATAGGACTCATCTCGGCATTAGCAATAAGAAAACCTCTACGAATTAATTTAATCCGTGCCATAGAGACACCTTATCAAGTCGTCAAAGGTCCAGACGATAAAGACATGGTCATTAATCATTATCGCATGAAGCTTCATAATCAGTCTGATCAAGATATCTTTTTTCGCATCCTACCCTCTTCATTTGACGCCGACAAAGGGACACAAATCATCATGGCTAAACCAGAAGTCATATCTCCAGCTGGTGAAAGTGAGAATGTCGATGTTTTTGTAAAAGCTCCGCGCGATATCTTCCAACTTGGTACGGCAAAGATAAAGCTCGACTTTAAAGTCATTAAAGGCGCAGAAGGTCTTGAGCTTAATGCCAAGGAGATTCCGATTGTTGGACCTATCGAATAACTTAAGCACCGTTCTTGGAGGAATGATCCCTGTTGGGGTCTTCCTCGCAAGTCTCATAGGAAGCTTCCACTGTCTTTCCATGTGTGGCGGCTTGTCATTTGTCGCCACCCAAGGAAGCCGTTTCACAGGAGCGACACTTTACCACGTCGGTCGCCTTATCGGATACCTGAGTCTGGGAGCTGTCGCCGGCTCCTTCGGCAAAGCAGTGCTCGGATCAACCACATATGAATGGGTTAACCATCTCGCCACCATTACCATCGCATTGGGGCTTCTATTTACAGGTATCTTGATGTGGCGTGGTCACCGCTTGGAAGTCCTTGGTGGCAGTAGATCATCATTCATTAGCAGCATCCTTAAACGTGTCATCAATCACAAAAACCATTATGCGAGGGCAGGATTTATGGGGCTTTTGACAGCACTACTGCCATGCGGTTGGCTTTATAGTTTTGTCCTTGCCGCTATCGTTGCCGAAACCCCTTTCGCAGGTGCTATGGTTCTCCTTTTTTTCTGGTTGGGCACCCTTCCTCCCCTTGTCATTGGCAGAGAAGTCTATCGAGCAGCGATTAGCCCTCTGCTCCAATCGGCTCCGAAGCTTTCCGGGGGGATATTTATTGCCCTATCAGTCATCGCTTTGATGCTTAAATACTATCCCATTGACCACTCAAGCCACTCGCATTATATTGATGAAATTACTGGGAAAAACATCTGTGGCCCGGCCCCCGAAGACAGCCAACTTAGCAAGCCCTAAGAAAATAGATTACAATAATATAAACACAAATAGGCCATCACACTCTATGTCCGAACTAAAGATTATTCAGGGAGACGACGCCCTGTTCTTGAAAGGAAACATTCAAGACAATACGGACTTTAATTCCCAACAAGTCTATTTTTTAACAAACCAAATTATCGACCTTTCCCAGATCAATTCCATTGGCTTTGTCGGTATTCAGAGGTTTCTTGAGTTTCTCACCAACCTGGGAACAGAGTTTGAATTTATCAATGTCCCGCTTGATCTGCAAAAAATGTTTGTCCTCTTCCTTGATGATAAACCATCGATTTCAATTGATACTTTTGAGATTCTTGTGGAGAAAGAACAGTCGATCAAACGGCAGATGGTCAATACTCACGCTCTTATCGAGCTGAGCCAGAAAAAGACCCGCAAACTCTCAAACGGCTGCAAGGTCGCTCTGCCTTTCCATCATCTTCTGCCTCCATCGAAAAGACAAGAATTATCGGAAGCCACATTTGAATTGGCTTGGGCAAATGACCACAAAGAAGAAGTCAAATTTTTCCTCGACTATCTGGGTTTTGTCAGCACGACAATAGATGGCTGTTCAATCAATCAAAAATCGACCTTGACGACTATTTCAGAAATGATTCTGCAAGCTGTCACTCAGATGAAAAAAATTTATAAAGCTTTCAAAAGCTCGGGGTTTGAAGATCCAAACTTTGACTCAGCAAAGCTCGGAAGTCTCTATAACGAAATCATGGTCTATACCGACTCAAATTTTAACTCCATTAAAGCGAAAGCCAATCAGGTTTGCCAAGTTATGGCTGTCTTCAATCGCCTTCTCTCCCAGAAAAACACTGCTCTTAAAGACGTTCGTATAAATCTTCTCTCGTACTGCGCGTTTGCAAAAACACTGACGGAAATCACCCAAATCATCGATGATGTTGGTGAAGAAATCGGACAAAAAGTCGAAGAGATCAGTTACTACGATGGCTGGTTGAAAAAACTACAATCCCACAAATTAGAAGATCTCGCCGAAGTTGCTAAAATAAGACGTCGCTTCAAGCTCGAAACCGACGCTCCCTTCACCTGGCAAGACACACTTGTCGACATTAAAGCGATTTTTTCAAAGCTTGACGAAGAGATTTTTAATATCACCATCACACTCCAGCAGTTTGACCTGATCAAGCAAGTCTTAGAACACCGTATGAATGAAAATCTTCTTCTCGAAAAAGCTTTAAATGCGGACGAGAACTTCACTCAAGATTGGGTGACTCACAGGGAGACAGTTCTCAACGCTGTCGGTGAAAAACTTGTCACAGATATCGAAAAATACGCCTACAGCTTCTTCTTTCCAGGTGAACAGCACGAAAAGAAGCAAGAGCTCGTGTCTGGCGATTCGCTATTTTTTTAATGCCTAAAAGGATTTCCCGTCCAAAACTGTGTTTTCCACATATCATCCTCGTCGGGATATAAATTCCATTTAGCCGTTGGTGCGCTCGGCAACACCCATCCTTTTTCGATGAGCCTATCGCTCCATCGATCTCCTGCGGTGTGGAGAACATAGACGTTCCCAAGTTTCTTTTCAGTTTCTCTTATGAAGCTCGGATCGGCATACTTTCTTCCTGCAATCTGGAGGCGAAAAGGCAGACCGTTTATCAAAATGACCTGATCGTGGATAGACTTCATCATATCTGGAGTGATCTTGCCTTGCGGCATCTTTGAAAAGCCATGCTCACTTTCATAGTGACGACTATTGGATGCTTTGCCTGTCGAGAACATCAGAACTTTTGAACGTTTGCCATCAGGAGCCAAATCTCCAACAAGATGATAAGCCGTCGTCAACAGATGCTTTTTCGCCTCTTCTGCCTGCAGAGGCGAAAGCTGGCGGTAGTTGACCATGGCACGGCCGACTTCAAGAAAACGATAACCCTCATAACGAGGGTCGTTGCGCATGCGGTTGATTGGGTTTTCATCGCCATCAGGAAACCTTAAGATTCTTTCCATCGGCATGAGATAAGTGGGAATGTCTTGCAAGTGTTGCCCCATGTAGAAGGCTCGCGTAACTGGTTGAGCTCCCTGGTATCGTTCGATTTCATCGGGAATGGTTTTTGTGCAGTCATAAAAACGCAGATAGGCAGCTAAGATATCGCCAAAGAGGATAAAGACCTCAAAAGTTCGGTAATCGGCTAAGAAGAACTCTTGCGCTTCTATATCGAAATACGCTGCCTCTGGTAAACGGTCTCCATAGTATTGATCAGCTAAACCCCTGAGATTTTGAGTTTTGAAATAATTTAGTACACCCGGTAAGATCATATCTATCGGACGTGCATCGATCAAGCCAGGACGAACAATACGCACATCGGCAAAGCTCATCACTTTCCTCGATCTAAGTCCGAGCTTTTCGACTTGGAAATAAGCCTTTCCATCGATATAGGTGATACCTTGATACTTTTTAGCGAAGTTCGTTGAGCTCAGTAGAACTTCCTTACCGAATTGATCCTTTACTTCACTCTGTTCGGTAAGAATTTCAATACTTGCTTTAACACGATCGTCATCGCCATATAAGACAAGATCTTTTGGTTGAAAAGCTGTGCCGTAACGGTCGACGAGTATCCAATCACTTCGAGGATTGGGAGCCATTCCTTTGAAGTCTTCCGGCCAAAACATATCGTAACGCATAAAGGTCGAAAACTGCTTAGGAAAGGTTTTTAGTTGGCTCTTAAACCATTCTTCTCCCATTATTTGTACATGGGCTTCGCAAAGCGGTAGGGATCTCACAGCGGTGGGTTGAAACGATGCTTGCGTCGTCGACCAGGCCAAAAGATAGATGGAAATGACAAGAGTTCGAGAAATCATGGATAAAATCAATATGGTTGTCAAACGCTTTGTATAATATGTAGACAGGGTAAGAAAATCAATTCGCGAACCTTATGTTCATGAATTCATTGTATAATTATGTTCTTCAGAACCCTTTTATAAGCTTCTGTTCGTTGCAGGCGCCAAAGGTGGTCACGGTCGTGTCTTTCCGCCCTTTTTGCATGTTTATCTGGAAGCGGCAGACCTGTAAGCTCTCCATACTTTTTAGTGCCCAAATAGCGCGTCACCTGTACCTTTATTTCGTTATCAAAAACTTTCACTTTCGTTTCGAACTCGCCGTCTCTAAAAGGCTCAAATTTTGTTTTGTATATCGTTGTCACTTTGATTTCGTGCGCTTTATAAAGAACAAAGAGATCTTTAAGCTTTACCGAAACCCCTTTCGCCTGCAAAGCTTCCCAGAGCGCAGCTCTTACAATGGGAGTGCCAGTGAGCCGTTCTAATATAATTTTATCTTCATGTGTCACAAAAACCGCCTTTGCCTGACCTTCAAAAAGACCTCTTCTTAAAACCAAAGGAAGATCAAAGTATGCATAAATATCATTTCCGGAAGCCTTAATCTCGCCGCGATATTCTCCCTTGTAAGGTAAAGAAGGGGAATCCTTTCCCCCTAACTCAGTTGTAGAGGGATCAACAGACAGTTTAAATTTACCTCCTGGTAAAAGATCCCCATAGCTTTCAACTATTTTTGATGACTTTCTTTTGACGTCTTTCATTGCTTTGGAAGCAGATTGATTTTGGTGAGATCTCATTGGAGTGCGACGCTTTTTCTGCTCAAGAATAATTTTTTCGCCTTTTTCCGGTTTTTTATCACGGTCTAGCCTGCTGGGCTTAATTGCTTCTTTTTTACTAATCCTTAAGATGATCTTGTCAGTTTCTTTTGCTTCCGGTTTTTTTATTTTGATGCTTTTTAAATAAAGAAAGATAGCCACATGAAAAGTTAATGAGAGAAAAAGCATGAAAGATATAGAAGTGTATTTCTTGAGATTCAAACTCGTGCTCTACGGTTTTTTTAGAAAAGAAACATAATCTGCGATAGACGATGAGAATATCGTGAGTCCAATGGAGCCTAAATGATCTCGACATTAATGAAACCCATGAAGTCTGATCTATTCAATCGACTTAGTTAGTCGATAAAAAGCAAGCTGCAATCGATAGACTTCATCACAGTCAATATCGTCCTGAAATTTCTCATGAATTCTATCCATGAAAGTCCTTAATTCCGCTACAAATTCCTTATGCCGAGACGAAGGAATCGCCAAAGTCATGCCTTGAAACTCTCTTTTATCAAGATCATCGATAAAGCGATGGCGAGCAGCGTCTAAAAACCTAAGATGACAACGTTGGACATCAAGACGACGGATATCATTTGTTACTTTGAACGACACGTTTCTTTGACTGTATTGTTTGTTCTCTCCTGTGACGATCCATCCCTTTTCAACAAGAAATCTCAGGGACTCCTCAAGCTCCTCCGGCGAAGCCAAATGGCCAAGTCTTTTAGAAAGATATTCTTTCCGTACTTCAAAATCTTTCAGTCGAATCGTTTCAAAGACCACTTGATGAAGCCAAGATTCATGAATACTTTTATCGTCAATGAACTGTCGGTCTAGAGCAGCCAGCGCTCTTCGCATCGCATCGTAAGCTTCCAGTTGTTGTTCACTTGTACCATGCTCAGCAAGGACGAGATTGATAAAAAAATCCGATTCATCTTGATCAAGGTTTAGACCCCTAGCAGTATTCTTGGCAGATTTTTCGCTAAGGTTTTTCTTCGACTTTATAATCAATTGTAGATAGTTGGGGCTAGCAAATTGACAACGACTTGCAATAGCACGATAGCTGAGACCTCGATACTCTCGCAGAAATCTGACAAACTCGTTGAGAAAAACGCGATAATTTTGAAAGCGATAAACTTCTGGCCTTTGCGAAACTTCTCTCTTTTTCAAGGCGTTAATCATAAATCACCTACCCGTATAAGTTTTCCTGATTTATCTAACTCGATCGTCTGCCCTTTCTTGACTTTTACAATTCCGTCAGTTTCACTACTGATAAAATTTGCGCTCTTATTGAGCGTGCCTTTTTTAAGCTCGCCATTTTCATAAAAACTTACTGTACCTGTGACTTCGACAATGTCTTTTCCGTTTGGCATAGGATAAAAAAACCATGAGTCAACGTCGCCTGCGCTAACCTTGCCGCCCTTCCAAACTCCATTGGGGTAGAACTCTAGGATCGGGTCTGTCGTAAGTACTCGAAAACCTTTATCATTCGGACCATGCCATCGTTCTTCATCTTGAAAACAACTTTGAATAGCTGGATTATAGACAGCTGAGACAACTCGTTTGACATAATTGTGAAAGTAAAACTCGACCCTTTTTGCGTAAAGGGTATTTGTTTGATTTTTGTGGGGACAGTTTTCGGACCGTTGTACAACATCGATCGATCCATACTCGCTCTCAATAGCAATGATTATACCTTCTTTGTTAAAATCCAACCAAGTACCTTCGATGATTTGATCTTCATAGCCGGGAGGGTTTGTTACTATACCCTCAGCCATACGCCCGCGTCTTATTTCACCGGAGTCATATTTCTCGACGGTTTCGGGGACAAGCTTGATATTTGTAAGAGAGTTTTGATATTTAAGGTCGATAATACTCTTTACTAGGAGTTCATAGGCAGCTCTATCCTTAGGTAAACTGCCAGCAATAATGTAGCCCATGAAAGCTCTGATCTTTAACGACAGAGAGTGTCCTTGCGATTTTGCTTCTCGGTAGATAATTTCGTGAACGACAAGAGCTGCTTTGTTAAAGGGACTCATAGCTTGCCAAAGTTTTTCCTCAACGAAATAACGTTTCTCTCCTTTTTCTAGGGGAGGTTGGTGGTAAGCGGCAATTTCATCAGAACAACCGGGTGGTAACTCTAATGCACCAGGATCCGGAACCCTTGGTAGCCCTAGATTTGGCGAAAGTAACATGTCGTCAGGAAACTCCTCCAACCAACGCGTGTATAGCTGGTGGCGATCCGAGTCGACGATCTTAAACTGATCGATCATTGATTTAGCAATCTCACGATAATCTTTGCTGTCATCATCAAAAATTGGCTTAATACCTTTTTCTAGGGCAGCATAAACATCGTAGGTCGCGACTTTTTCATCGCCTAAGCGAGCGTTTTTTTCTTCGCAGACAACCACATAACCACCATTACCATCACGCACTCCACTGTTAAGGTCACTCTGTTTTTGACTGGGGTTTGCCGTTTCATTTGGATTTTCACGTTTTGTTCTTTGCTCTTGCGCAGTCTGACAAGACCATGCGAACAAAAACGTCACAAAAATTGAAAGCAACCTTAAAAACAAACGTAATTTTCCTTCCGACTGCAACAGAGTCTTTTCAAAATTAAATAAATACATGCACATCCTATGCCGTTGTCAGTAAAAGAGATCTTTCATAAGCATTTGATATATTGATATTTTTTAAAGATTTCATCTAGAGTCATGTCAAAACTCTTGTCAGCTGTAAAAAGCTTTACATCGAGTTTTATTAAGATCTCTGCTTGACACCGGCTCGGAGGGTTCGATTAGCATAGCCTGAAGCATCGTTCCAACATCTAAGTAACCTCAATGATTGTTAGTGAATACCGTGGTCTTCACTTTCCTACATTGATGATGTGTTATTTTCCAACCTTGAGTCCAGTTTTGCTAAAAATCAACATAGAGGCCGTAAAAATAAGCCTCGCAAATAATTACCACACAGGAGTTGAAATGATGAAACACTTACTTTTAGGACTGACATTGACCATTGTATCAAGTGCTTGCGGGCAAGACTATACCGTTCGCAAGCAAAGCGATGAGGATCGTGAAGAAGAAAATTATCGAGTCATGGCTGGTCGTGCTTTTGATGGTGAAGCGGAAGCAGGGACATTCAAAAGTTATCTCAAAGATTTGGTCGTTTTCGATGAACGAGCTTTTATCCTCGATATCAATAAATATAGTGCAGAAGAGGCTAGTACAAAGTGTCAAGAGATCGGCTTTTCATTAGCGGATCTTGGTGCTTTTGAAATCTTTCAAAAAGAAGTAAAAAAGCCCCTCTACATCCCAAAAGATCTATTGAAAAACAATCCTGACTTAGAAACCTCAGCAGACTATGAAGCCATCGAATTCCACCTTCAAAACGAAGAAAGCAAGGAAGAAAAATTGATGATGTTATGCGTCAAATAGATTTCATCATTCATCTGCCCATTTTCCACCTCACTTCACCACTCTAAAGGAAGCACATTCCATGAAAAAAAATTTGCAATGTATTTGGCAAAAGCTACCAATGGAAGTTTTACCTCCAAAAAGTCTTATGACTCTTATCTGCCTCACTCTAATCATCGCCTGAGGCAGCTCGAATGATGAGAGTGCCTCAAAGTCTCTTAACCTCGAGCAACAAGAAAGCACTACAGACAACCGTTTTACAGATTTAGCCATAAAAGAGCGTCAAAGCCAACTTCATGGCATTCTTGTTACATGCGGAAGCAAAAGTCACCTCGAAAAATTTAAAGAAGAATATGCACGCGACACTCTTGAGCCTGAAAAGAATCTCTCCTGTGTAACAGCTTCTAATGAATTAATCGGAAATCAAGTGCGCGGATTTGTTGATCTGATAGCTGCTGAAATTGACTTGCGAATAGATGCTGCCGCATACAGTCGAAGCACTGTCGTGGGAATATCAGCAGGCATAGGATTTGTCGGGGGCACCATTATATGTCTAGTCGGTTTACCATTTGGACCTCCTGGTTGGGGAGCAGCTGCCGCATGTGCTAAAGCAGTTTTTGGTACAACGGCAGGCATGGCTGCTTTTAGTTACATGACACGCGGATCAAAGAGTCAATATGAAGCGGATGAGGGCGTTTATTCCGCTGAAGCTGTCAAAACATCCCTTGAGTCAGACTACCAGACGACGAGAAGAGCTCACTATGAGCATCTCAAAGCTCAATTGCTCGACTTTTACGATCGAGCCCTCTACTTAGAGCCATAGGCTAAAGAAGATGGACAAGAGTGACATTGCCTGTCACTCAAAGTCAAATAGGAGTCACTCTTCTTCTTTAAAAACTTTATGATACTTACCAAACCAATAAGGAAAGCTTATCGCAAGACCAGGAAGTTCAAGGCGCAGGCCTCCCTGATCTGCTGGATACTGCGCCAGCCGCCAAGGGCTTCTTTCCCACTGATAAAGTCCAGCGGACTTGCGGTAAAAAGGCTCTAGCGGAACCTTTGGAACAGTTTGTTTTTCCCCACCTGGCACCTCGACTTCTATAGTCTCAATTTCTGGCGCATCAAAGGGTTTACAGGCGGCAGCACGGTGACAACGCTTAACAAAAGACGCCAGTGATCCACGGATATTGCCTGCGAGATCTTCTTTGTTTGTTGACCCAAAGTCAATACGCATCAGATCAAAAGCAGGATTCAGATGATTAGCAAGTTTTCTTTCGTAAAGAAGATGAGCTTTATAAGCACCGGCGCGAATAACAGGGTCTTTTTCAAAATGCATGATCGGATAGAGAGACATAAAGGCAAGATTAAACTTGTAATACTTTGCGATCGTATCCTGCACACCCATCCAAGCATTGATCCAAATAGCCGGAGCACTGTTTTTTATCTTATCGAGTTCGGCTTGGTATTTACCACCAGTAATATAATTATTCACAGCTAAATAAGAGAACTTTTGAATACTTAGAGGACTCCAAAAGGTCGGAAACCCGTCATCGCCTTTTAAAAACCAGTCATTTTTCAGCATAAATTCAAACTGTAAGGTCAGGAGTCGTTTGCACTCTGCGGCTATTTCAGGATAGTCCTTACCAAGAAACTCATAGGCAATACCGAGCCCAAAAAGAGCCCCCAGGTTTTGATCGCGC
>CAZBDM010000071.1:12410-12749 GCA_964490675.1 uncultured Oligoflexales bacterium | reverse complement strand
GCTTGAAAAACATTTGCAGCATTATAAAGGTACGGTCATAGCCGTCACGCACGACCGCTACTTTTTAGATAACGTCGCTGGCTGGATCCTTGAACTCGATCGTGGGCACGGTATTCCTTTTAAAGGCAATTACTCGTCCTGGCTTGAACAGAAACAAAAGCGTCTCGAGCATGAAGCAAAAGCTGAAGACAAGCGCATGAAGACGCTCGAACGCGAATTAGAGTGGGTGAGAATGACGCCTAAAGCTCGCCACGCCAAGAGTAAAGCGAGAATCAAGTCTTACGAGACCTTACTTGAGCAGTCTCAAGAAAAAGTTGCTGAAGATCTTAAACTTTACAT
>CAZBDM010000071.1:9380-12400 GCA_964490675.1 uncultured Oligoflexales bacterium | reverse complement strand
AAGGCTTTAGAGACTCCAGGTCCTCGTCTTGGTGATTTGGTCATTGAGGCCCATGGAGTCTCTAAAGCCTTTGGTGACAAGCTGCTTTATGAAGATCTCAACTTCCAGCTTCCCGCCGGTGGTATCGTCGGTATAATCGGGCCTAACGGTGCTGGTAAGACGACTCTTTTTAAGCTGATCACTGACGAGCTTAAGCCTGATGAAGGAAACTTCCGAGTTGGACCGACTGTCGAACTGGGCCACATGGAACAGTCACGCTTGGCTCTTGACCCAGACAAGACGGTTTGGGAGATGATTTCAGGCGGTCGCGATGTTGTCGAACTCGGTAAGCAGGAAGTCAACTCACGTGCCTATGTTGCTCGTTTTAACTTCAATGGTCAGGACCAACAAAAAAAGATCGGTGTGCTTTCTGGCGGGGAACGTAACCGCGTTCAGCTTGCCATGCTTTTAAAATCAGGTGCAAACGTTATTCTGCTCGATGAGCCGACCAATGATCTTGATGTCAATACACTGAGAGCTCTTGAAGAAGCATTGCTAAGCTTTGCTGGTTGTGCTGTAGTTATTAGTCACGACCGCTGGTTTTTGGATAGGGTAGCGACTCATATTCTGGCTTTCGAAGGTGATAGTCATGTTGAGTGGTATGATGGCAACTTCACTGAGTATGAAGAGGATAAGAGACGGCGTCTAGGTAACGATGCCTTGACTCCGAAGCGCATCCACTACAAGGGGATTAAGCGTTAAGCTTAGTGAGATAGACAAATTGAGAGGGGCCGATGAAGAATCTTGGCGATTCGTATCAGGGTGGAATGATGATGTCATTGCCGGCGAGCCTTCTGTCCCGAGGCGAAGCCTTTAAGAGGACATTAAGCGCAGGGCATCTCTTTAAAGATGGCCTACGCAGCCTGTGGCTCCTGGACATGACATGATGAATCTTTCAAAGATCCATGCCGTTATAGCCCTTTGCTGCCTATTAAGTAGCTCATCAGCTTTTGCGGCAACGCTTTATGTGGCGGTGGCCTCAAACTTCGTCCGGCCATTGAAGGCGATCAAGGGCGAGTTTCAGGCCCGTTACCCTCATAAGATCAAAATCATCGTTGGTTCTTCAGGAAAGCTCTTCGCTCAGATCAAAATTGGTGCACCTTTTGATGTCTTTTTGTCGGCTGATCGTGAAAAGCCTTTGCGGCTTGTGGAGCAAGGGTTTGGTGAAAAAAACAGTCTATTTACCTATGCGGTGGGATCGCTTGTCTTGTGGTCCAGTGATCCAAACTTTATCGATAAAGACGGTGAGGTACTTGCCAAGATTGACAAACAATACCTCGCTTTGGCCAATAGTAAGCTCGCTCCTTATGGTCAAGCTGCCGAACAGGTTTTGCAAAACCTAAATCTTAGTGACAGATTTGATAAAAACCTTGTCCGTGGAGAAAACATTGGGCAGACGTTACATTTTGTCGTGTCGGGTAACGCTAAACTTGGTTTTGTCGCATTGTCGCAGATTATCGAACTAGACAAGACCAAACAAGGCTCACTGTGGCAAGTGCCACAAAGTCTTTATGATCCCATTAGGCAAGATGCTGTGCTTTTAACAAGAAGCCAACAGAAACAAGCTGCGCGGCTTTTTTTGAATTTTCTTAAGAGTGATTCTACCAGGAAGATCTTAGCCGCCTTCGGCTACCGTTTCATAAAGGATTGATCCTTTGATGGAGCAGGCAGCAAATATCACAGCAATTCTTTTGACTCTTAAGCTTGCTTTTATCGTTACGATCTTACTTCTCATCGTCAGTACACCAATAGCTTGGTGGTTGGCACGTACGCACTCACCTCTGAAGGCGATTGTATCGGCAGTGGTTGCTTTGCCTATCGTCTTGCCACCTACGGTCCTTGGCTTCTATTTACTGATCGCAATGGGGCCAGAAGGGCCGATTGGTTGGTTGACAGAGACCTTAGCGCTTACACCTTTACCTTTTACGTTTAGTGGCCTGGTGATCGCTTCGGTCATCTATTCATTGCCGTTTGTGGTGCAGCCCATTCAAAACTCTTTTGAAGCCATTGGAGAAAGACCTTTGGAAGTTGCTGCAACACTAAGAGCTGGTCCGATCGATCGATTTTTTACGGTGGCGATTCCCTTGGCTTGGCCGGGGATTTTAACCGGAATGGTCCTTGGTTTTGCTCACACCGTTGGGGAGTTTGGTGTCGTCTTGATGATCGGTGGTAATATTCCTGGGGTCACAAAAGTCGTTTCGGTGCAGATCTATGATTACGTCGAATCCTTGCAGTATGCCGACGCTCATTTTCTGTCGGCTGTCATGTTAGGGTTTTCTTTTGTCGTGTTATTCGTTCTCTATAGTGTCAACCCCCACAAAAGAGAGCGCCGATGAACGATGAAAAAGTCATAGAAGCTAGCCTTCAGCTCGATTATCCAGGGTTTCGGCTTGAGGTCGATGTCAAGCTTCCCTGCAAAGGGGTGACGGCGATTTTTGGTCATTCTGGTTCGGGGAAGACGAGCTTACTGCGCTGTATCGCCGGCTTAAACCGGGCAAGGGGGATGATTAAATTTAATGGGGAAACTTGGCAGAATGACAAAGTTTTTGTTGCGCCTCATAAACGACCGATTGGTTATGTCTTTCAAGAGGCCAGTCTCTTTGCTCATCTGAGTGTCGAGCGTAATCTTAAGTACGGACTGAGACGTAACCATGACGAGAAGGGCGAAGAGTGTCTTAAGCAAGCGATTGAGCTTCTGGGTATAGGGCATCTTCTCAACAGAAAACCAACTGGATTGTCGGGGGGCGAAAGACAGCGGGTGGCCATTGCCCGCGCTCTTGCTGTCAATCCGAAGGTGTTGCTTATGGATGAACCGCTGGCTTCACTCGACAAGGCTCGAAAAAAAGAATTCTTTCCATTCATTAAAAAACTTCACGATCAACTGAGCCTGCCGATCTTGTATGTCAGTCATTCGACAGAAGAAGTATCGCTTTTGGCTGATCATCTTGGCCTGTTGGGTCCTTTCCTTGGCTGTTGGGAAG
>CAZBDM010000071.1:4228-9370 GCA_964490675.1 uncultured Oligoflexales bacterium | reverse complement strand
CATGGACCATGGTACACCAGTCGCTTGTGGGCCTCTCGCAACGGTGTTGTCTAATCTTGATCTACCGATGCGGCTTTCTGATGAGTTCGGTACGGTTATCCCGACGTCTATTACAGAAATCGATCAGCGCTGGAATTTAGCTAAAGCATCTTTTAACGGGAGTCACTTATGGATTAGAAATTCCGACTTTTCGGTAGGAGATACTCTTCGTGTGCAAGTGCTGGCTAGAGATGTCAGTCTTGCGACAGCTCCCCCTTCGCAAACCAGTATCGTTAATATTCTCAAAGGGAGAGTCGAGCAGGTTTCCCAAGGTCCTCATGATTCAATCGCAGTGATCAAGGTTCAAGTCTCCAAAGAGCACAGTATTTTAGCTCACTTAACGAGGCGTTCGGTCGAACATCTGAAGCTGGAGAAAGACAAAATTGTTTGGCTTCAGATTAAGTCTGCTGCGATGGTCGATGATCTCAAATAAAAATATTTCTTAAAGCTCACCTTTTTTATGTAACGTATTGAAGAAGCCAACGAATCGACTTTCAGAAATTCTTTTCAAGGAGGTTTAAAAGTGAAAGTTGAAGTACAGTTTGGTGAACAAAAAACCCTGCATGCAAAATTTAATCAGTTTCAAATCGTTAGTGATCAATCTATAAAAATGGGTGGTGGTGCTTCAGCTCCTGAACCTTTCGATTACTTCCTCGCTTCTATGGCTCTATGCGCTGGACATTATGTCAAAGAGTTCTGTTCTGCGAGAGGTATTGATACAGAAGGAATTGTGATTACTCAGCATGATGAAAAAGATCCAAATAAGCCTAGTAAACGCTGTTTCAACACATCCATAGAGCTACCAGATCACTTTCCTGAGAAGTATGTTAAAGCCCTTCAGCAAACTATTAAGCTTTGTAGCGTCAGAAAAGCCATAGAATCACAGCCGACTTTTGAGATCAGTGTCGACAAAGCTTACGAAGATGAGTATGAGTTTCAGCCTGTTGCTCGTTTGGGACTGACCGTTCTTGTCTGATAACACTGATTTGATTCTTGCTAAGGCAGTGGACTCCCCTATTTTACAAGCGTCATATTGACAAGTTGAGGGACATTAAAAGCTCTATCTGCGGAATCAACTCCAAGTTGGCCTCTGTTATATTCTCCCCAGCAATAAGTCTCGCCATCGATTGTGATAGCGCAGGTGTTGTCTTTACCCGCTGAAAGAATTTTAAAGGTCTTTTCGGGAGTGTTTTGCCAGATGACTGGTTTAGGTGAGTCGCTGCCGACAAAATTGTCGCTGTTTGGCGATCCAAAGATAAAAGTATCCACCTGTAAAGCGCTGCCGTCGCCGAGTTGGCCGAAGCGACTATCACCCCAACAGAAAGCTTTACCGATGGTATCGAGAGAACAGCTATGAATTCTACCGGCTGACACGGCCATAAAACCATTGGTGTTACCGGTGGGATTGATCAACTGTGGAGATGATTCGGCATCGAAGTTATCGCCGGCGATGCCATCTTGTTGAAACTCATCGCTCCCCCAACAATACGACCGATCTGCCGACTGTGCACAAGCGTGCTCGTTACCTAAGGACAGCGCATCAAAAGACCGGTTTGAGTTAATCTGAACAGGAGTGCTCTGCCCAGCTATCGGCAAATTGGTTCCGTTACCGAGTTGCATTTCATTATTTCTCCCCCAACAAAAGATCTTTTTTGATGTATTGATCGCACAGGCAAATTGATCACCGAGATCGAGGTCGATAAACTTCTCGGTAGAATCAACTTTGACAGGAATTGAGGAGTTGAAAGACTCGATAAACAACTCTCCGATACCCAATTTTCTGTTGAGGTTACTACCCCAGCAGTAAATATTTTGAAAATCGGTAAGACCACAGCTAAAGTTTGATCCTGTTTCGACTTTGATGAACTTTTCATTGGCGAGTAAGTTGTCGCGATTGACTTGCACCGGAAACTCAGCATTTGTCGACTGGCCGCTACCGATTTCTCCTGCATCATTGTCACCCCAGCAGTATGCATGGCCGTTCAGGCTTACTGCGCAGCTGTGAGCCTCAAGACTCGACACATGTATAAAAACTTTGTCAGGAAGAGAGGAGATATCCACCGGTTTAGGTGAAGGTTCGATTGTTTGTCCAATAACTTCCTCGGCAAAGCCTAGTCTTCTGCCACTGTTATCGCCCCAGCAGTAAAGACCACCCGTTTGACTAACAGCACATCGATGGTCATCACCACTCGTGAGCTGAATAAACTGAGCGGGCTCGGATGCATAATCGTCGGACTTTGTTACGATGCGTCCCGACTGCTCAAAACATTGCTCAGCAGCAAGGTTTTTTTGTAAACAAGTCCGTTCTGCAGAAGTCAGAAGATCGCCAATGTTAGTGGTTACGGGAGGTGACTGATTGGGGCTCGTTGTCGAAACCTTCAGATCAAGTAAATTTTGACCCTCGGTCTCAATGATAGCCTTTGCCTCGTTGATATCTGGGGTGATTGTGACCTCTGAGGCGTTGGACGCGAGCCAATTAATGCTTCCCGTCTCTTCGAGAGATAATATCGTGCGACTGTCTTTATACAGACCACAACCTACAGCAACTCTATTTTGACTTTTTAACTGATCTATCGAACAAACGAGATTGACACCATTGATCCATACGGGGGTATCGGTTTTGTCATCACTTTTATCGTTTGATTGGCTTGTCGTTGTCTTACCAGATGACTTTTTATCTTGACCATTCGCATCATTAGATTGACTGCCATTCGATGAACTATTGGCGGTTTTTTGGGATTGGAAATGTTGTCCACCACAGGCGACAAATAGCACACAGGATATTGTGCATGCAATTAGGTTCTCTTTCATTTAATCTCTACCCTCTAATACTCTCGTTAATGTCGTAACGGTTTTTGAGAGTTAAAAGCGTAGAGTCAGAAGATAGAGCGGTGTTTACGCTAACATCGCAATTTGTTTATTTATTACAAAATTGTTACCAGTTGCTCACCATTCCCGATAAGCCGGGGGAGCGCAGATCAGTTGTTTCTGCTCTTCAAGATCGACAAGCTGTTCTTTCCAATACTGCCAAGTGTTAAAGTGTGGGAAGGTGCGTGGGAAGGCTGAGTCTTTCCAGCGCTTAGCAATCCAAGCGCTAAAGTGAACCATGCGAAGAGCGCGTAGCGGTTCGATGAGAATGAGGCTTTCCTTTTCGAAGGGTTTCATCATATCGTAGGCGTCGACCATTAAACTACGTTGTTTTAGGCTGAATTCATCGCGACCGGCAGCGATCAACCACAGGTCCTGTACAGGTGGGCCGACCACCATATCGTCAAAATCGACCCAGAATGGTCCCTCTTGCCCCCACAGAAGGTTACCAAGGTGAGCGTCACCATGAATGCGTTGGACTTCGAACTTTTTAAATAAGGTCGTACTTGCGTCACAGATCGTTTCAACGGTTGTCTTATATTGGTTCTTTAACTCTTCAGGGATATGATGATGGTCGAGAAGGTATTTGAGGCCTTGCATGCCATATGTTTCGGGCGTTAGTTTAATGCGATGTTCTGCCTTGCGAATCGCGCCGACATTGTGCATGCGCGCGAGCAGACGGCCGAGCCGCTGCAGTTGCTCGTCTTCGAGCTCTTGTGGATTACGTCCCCCGACCTTTGGAAAGATCGTGTAAATGATTCCCGAATCGGGTAGGCGATCGTAGGTTTTGCCATTGCTAAGCTCGAGAGGCGCAACAGCCGGCAGATCGTTGTCCTTTAAGTCGAGCAGGAACTGATGTTCTTCGGCGATCTGGTCTTCAGTCCAACGCCCCGGTCGATAGAACTTTGCGATGCGAAAAGCCTCGTAAGGGTGCTTGGGGCGTTCTTCAAGGTCAATTTCGACTTCGAAAACGCGGTTTTCCATACTGTTGAGTTGCAGAACGCGACCGCTGCAGACGAATCCAGCTTTTTCGACGGCATCGAGTATTTTTTCTGGGGTGAGATTGTAAAAAAACTCTGTTTCCTTGTCACCCCAAGCGCTTTTGACCATAATGACTGTTCCTCCGGGAATGCGGTATCGCGAGTCTTCATTCATAACATTTGTTGTAGGTGGAAGCAAAATGTCCAACCATAAGTCGAGACTAATGTTGATGCGCCACGGAAAGTCTGATTGGTATGCGGGCGTTGAGGAAGACTTCTATCGACCGCTCAATGAGCGTGGCAAGAAAGATAGCGTTTTCATGGGCGATTGGCTCAAAAGGCAAGGTTTAAGACCATCGAAGGTCGTTAGTTCGCCAGCGCTGAGAGCCAAGCGAACTGCTCAGGCAGTGTGCAGGGCTTTTGAGATCGACGAAAAGAAGATTCTCTGGCGCAAGGGTATTTACGAGGCACCTGCTGAAGATATTTTACAGGTTCTTAATGAATTGCCAGTAAGCGACTCGGTCCTTCTGATCGGTCATAATCCTGGTTTGGAAGATGTCATGCGTTATTTGTGCGGGGATGCTGAGGTTGACTGCATGGAAGGCAAAGTCCTACCGACTGCGGCTATCGCTTTGATATCTTTGCCTCGAACGCGTCCTTTGGATAAAAATTGTGCAATACTCGACGGTATTTTTAAGCCCAAGGCTTTGCGGGTTAAGAGTTAGCTCGTTGCTTTCTTTGACATCGTTTGATAATTTTTAAGAATTATGAATAGTTAAGTTGAGGGTCTGATCTTGGTTGATGCAAAAGAATATTGGGACAGCAAATATACCGAAAAACCCCATGCCGATGCCAAAATGCCGAATCCGTTTTTAGCTTCGATGATCGCGCGGGTACAAAAAGGTAAAGTTTTAGATATTGCAATGGGTGAAGGATCCAATGCTGTCTATCTTGCTCAGAAGGGCTTTAAGGTCAAAGGTTTCGACATTTCTTCGGTTGCCATCGAACATGCTAAGGAACTCGCCAAAGCAACCGGTGTTGAAATAGAAGCTCAGTGTGCTGACCTTGACATGTTTCTCTTCGGTCTGATGGAATATGACGCTATTGTCATGACTTATTTTAAACCAAACGTCAAACGTTACTACCCGGATATGATCAGAGCTCTTAAACAAGGCGGAACGCTTCTGATCGACTCTCTAATGATTGATGAAATGGGTGAGGCGATCGGTAAAGATGAGTCCTATCGAAATTTTTA
>CAZBDM010000071.1:0-4218 GCA_964490675.1 uncultured Oligoflexales bacterium | reverse complement strand
CTCAAACATCTAACCGGTCTTCGTATTCTCTTTTATCAAGAAGGAGAAGTCGATGGAAAGCAGCACGTACAACTGCTCGCTCAAAAGCCTGTCGATAAAGATGCAATTAAGTATAATAATTTATTCGGAATGGCTAGCGATCAAGTAGAAAACAAAAAGAATAAACAGTTAGAGCTTGCGGAACGCTTGTTTAAAAAAGACTAAAACACCTTAAAGGAAGATAGGGTAGGCATTTAATGAGTGACGAAGTCATCAAGGTCCTTGTCGTCGACGATTCTTCAGTTGTCCGGAAGCTGTTAAAGGAATCTTTGTCCCAGTATCACGATATTGAAGTGATCGCCACTGCTCCTGATCCGATTGTCGCGGCGGAAAAGGTCAAGAAAGAAAAGCCTGACGTTATCACTCTGGATGTCGAAATGCCGCGTATGGACGGTATTTCTTTTTTAAATAAAATGATGAAAAGCAATCCGCTTCCAACCATCATCGTTTCAAGCTTAACCTCGAAAGGTTCTGATCTGATGCTGAAAGCTCTGTCTGCGGGAGCTTTTGCTGTGGTGCCTAAGCCTGTCGTCAACATGAAAGAAAAGTTAAAAGACAGTGTTGAAGAGATTGTCCATCACATTCGTGCGGCCGTGCGTGCCAATATTAGAGTTCTTGCTTCGAACGAAATTGATCTAAGCGGTGGTCATACCCCCGTCAAAGAGCTTGGCAAGATGACCAATCAAATTTGTGCTATTGCTTCTTCCACAGGGGGTACCAAAGCTCTCGAATACATTTTGACAAACATTCCGCCTGATTTTCCCGGCACGATTATCGTCCAACACATGCCACCTGTTTATACCAATACCTTTGCTGTGCGTCTCAATGAAATCGCTCCGGTCGAGATCAAAGAAGCGGAGGATGGTGAACGCATGCGCGATGGTTTGATCCTGATTGCTCCCGGTGATTATCATGCAGAAGTGATGCGCGATGGCGCTTACTACCGTATCGCGCTCAACCGTAACCTTCCGGTGAATAGGTTTCGTCCGAGTGGCGATGTTCTTTTTAACTCTGTTGCACGGGCAGCAGGCCAAAATGCGACAGGCTTAATCTTAACTGGCATGGGCAAGGATGGGGCTGCCGGTATGAAGGCGATGCATGATGCTGGGGCGTATTGTTTTGCTCAAGACGAAGTAAGTTCCGTTGTCTTTGGCATGCCAAAAGAAGCCATAAAACTTGGTGCGGTTGATAAAGTCGTTCATTTAATGAATATCCCTGGCGCTTTATCAGGGCACTTCAAGGCTCTCCGAGCCTAATAGATTTCAGCACTCTATGTTTTTTCCGATACATATAGAGAATTACTGAAAAAAGTGATCTTTCCCGGGTTGGCGAATTAAGACCCGGCAGAACACTTTTCGCTGATGGAAGAAACATAGATGGCTGAGTTTGGTCGGCGTTCACGCGTAACACAAATCTACCCTTCATTGGCAAAGCTTCTTTTGCTTTGTTTTACGATCTTTTCCTTTTTTTATTTTTACCAGACCACTTCGTTTTCTGATTACATAGAAAATCACTTGGCGGTTCGTGCTCTCTTTCAAGTACGAGATAAACTAGAGAAAAACCCATCTTTACATCCGAAAATTAAGCTTTTTAGTTTTGATGATACGACTTTAGGGAGGATGGGACGTCCCGATTTTACCATTAAGGAGTGGTCGGAAATTCTCCACAAGCTGGCCGAGAGAAAGCCAAAGGCGATTTATATCGATAAGCTTTTTGCGCAGGTTGATCCCGCCTCACTCGAATTAGATCAGAGTATAGATGCGATCAAAGAGATTGACATACCAATCGTTACCATTTCTTTTAGCCGGCCGAGGGCTTTGCGATACCGTGAGCAGGTAAAACTAACTGATGAAAAACATCTAATTAGTTCGCTTTATCCCGAGCACCTTTCTATGCTTCGAGAAGGATTCGTTCCTATGGCCGACAAACGTGGTAACAAAGTCTACGGCCCTGATCCGAAGTTAATCCCGGTCTTTGAAAAGTTGGGTCATGCTCATAATGCTAAGTTTGGGCGTGCACAAGCTTTTATTCAAATTGGTAAGAAAAAAATTCTTCCTCACATGACACTGATGGGGCCTTTTCCCCTAGAAGTGCGAGCACAAAAACTTTATGTCAATGGTGATCAATGGATTCCTCTAGATGATCAGGGACGTATGATCGTCAACTTTTTTGATCGTAGTGAGTACTACAAAAAGAACAGACGGCTTCTTGCCATTTATGATGCGGTAGAGGAGAAAAAAAGCCTGTCTTACATAAAAGAAGGCGACGTTATTGTCATCCTTCCCGGTATGTTTACTGGTGGTAGTGACTTTGTCAGAACTCCACTTGGAGCGATGCCTGGTGGCTACATTATTACTTCACTACTGAATAGTTTAGTCAGTGACAACTGGCTTCAACCAAGTTCGTGGAATAATCAAGCGATCCTTTTGATGTGTTTTATAGCTGGCTTTTTTATGTTTGTGCCGAGTACCGTTTCATGGATGCTCTTTTTAGGTACGATCATCGTATGGATTCTTTTTTGTCTGGTAGCCTTTGTCTTCTTCGATACGATGTTTCATGTCTCGGGGCCGCTGACCGCATTTGTCACAGCTGCGATCGTTTTTGTTGGTTTTAGAGATCAAGTCAGAGAAAAGCTTGTCTTCTTCTTAAGGATATTAAAGACGGAAAACGATCAGCTGAGAAATGAAATCGATCAAGCCAAAGAGATCGCCAGGGTTTTCATTCCTGACGAGACTCCGGAGTGGCAAGGGGTTGCCTTTAGTACATTTAACCGACCATTTGTTGAGGCAAGTGGTGATTGGTTTACTTTTGAAAAGTCAGATTGTGGACGTTATGTTCACTCAATTCTGTGTGATATCACTGGGCATGGTGTACAAGCGGCAATTATCGTTTCGGCATGTAAGGCTGTTCTAAGTATGGTGACTAGTCGTGAAAGGAGTCTTTTAGGATCAGAGAAGTTTCTTGAGCATTATATAAAATCACTCAATTCCACCTTATACGCTCAGGGTAGGGGAATCCATGTTTCGACCTTAGTCGGAATCACAATCGATATAGAAAAGAGTATGGCCTATTATGTTGCTGCTGGCCATCCTTCGCCAATCTTCTTCCGCTATGAAGAAGACAGTCCGCTTATGGTTAAGCAACTGACTTCAAGAAACAACCCACTTGGCTTTGTCAATGACACGGTCGCCAAAGTCAAAAGTATTCAGCTAAGTCCTGGCGACTCGATGATGATGTTCTCTGATGGTGTTCCTTTCCCCCGTAAAGCTGCTAAGCTCAAAAAACTGCTGGAACAAAGAGCCACGAGAAAGATTCGAAGTGTCTCGGCAGAAAACCTTGTCGAAGCCCTATGGGGTGAGAAGCGCAAGCAAGAAGAAGTAGAGATTGAAGATGATCAGAGCTTAATCTGGATTCAATTTAAGCCCGAAGAGTTTGTTAAAAATCTCAAACAAGCTAGTTAAACCGAATCCCTTTGAAATCGAATTTTTTAGGCGGCTTGATCGCCGTCATCAGCTCTTTTGTCTTTAGTGAGAGCCAAAACAGTTGACTCTGCAAGACCAAGACCTGCTTGGGTCATCGTCAGGTATGTGTGAGTGGCTCCAGCCTGTTTGATACGCTCTTGATGATCGTGATGGAGCGCATGGGAAACAATCGGGCCTTTAAAGTCGAATTTTTTGAGCATACGCACTGAGATCAGCTTAGCTTCAATATCATCCATTGCAAGAATAGCTGCCTTGATGTTTTTGAGGTCAACACCTCGCCAGAAGTTACTGTCTTCAGCATCAGCAAAGAATGCATTACGTCCTTCTTGAACATGAGCTTCAGCGGTATATTGGTCAGCATCAAGCCCAACGACTTTCATGCCTTCGGATTCCAAAAACTTATAAGCTGCAGTACCTGTGCGGCCCATGCCGAAAATAAGCACTTCTGCTTCTCCAAGGTCTTTTGGTTGTTCGTCAGGGTGTATCAAGCTACGCTGCAATTTGTTGAGAGCGTCTTCATACTTTTCGAAGAGTGGGTGCGAGTAACGATTAAGTGGAGCTGAAATGATGAAAGAAAACGTAACAGTTAATGCAAATGTCACCAACCAATCAGGCATGACTGCTGCGACAACAATTAAACCAAATTCGCTGTAAGAGGTTAAACTAAATGATGAGAGCAGAGAAGTCCGAGCGCGAA
>CAZBDM010000070.1:12252-12778 GCA_964490675.1 uncultured Oligoflexales bacterium | reverse complement strand
CCGAACTTCGCATCCGTTGATATTAAGGACTATTTTCAAAAAATTTCGGATCCCGGTTCTAGGTAAAAGTGACTCTTGCGGTCACCATCACTTACTAAATAGACACACCAAAACCGGCCATAATAGCGTATTCGGTGATGCGACTAGATAGGGGACCATTCAAAAAGATACCCGTTGCGCGACCGTTGATATGGTACTTTCTAGTCATTTGATATTCACTACCTAGTTCAATACCAAATCCAGCGTAATTGGACTGGATCGACTGAAACTGTCTCTGATGGTAGGAAATGCCGACATAGGGACGGATCTGATCGTAGGTCACAATCGAAGCGACTTGATCACTGTGATCGACAATGTGTGAGTCTGTAATGGGAAAATAAACAACACCGAAGTCAAATCCAAAACCAAGGTCAGAGGTGTCAAGACCAAGGCTATAGAGAGAATAGCCGATGGTGAAGTTGACTTTACCTTTTGGAAATGCGTAATAGCGGAAAGAGTATTTACCGACATTGCTAAATGTAGTGCT
>CAZBDM010000070.1:10993-12242 GCA_964490675.1 uncultured Oligoflexales bacterium | reverse complement strand
TACCTTCGGAAGTTTTTGCAGATATAGAAAAGTAACCGGCGACCAAGTCCGCCTTGTCGGCAAAAGCGTTCGGACAAAGAAGCGTTCCCCCCAAAAGGGTTATCATGGTAAGTTTAAGCAGCTTCACCACCCTGTGCTCCGTCCCCTTCATCGCTTGCATCTTCCGCTTGACGAACTTCCACTTTGGGCTCCGAAGAGTCGCCTTCTGGGGTAGCGTTTGATGAATCGTTTTTCATAGCAGCTAGCGCGAAGGCAATGCGATCTCTGGCATCACCCACTTCTTCTTTTTCGGGTCGTTCTTTGTCAAGTTTTTTGAGGATTTCAACGAATAAAAACCACTGTTTTTCGGTCATCGCTTGCTTGATCTTGTTTCTCTGTTCTCGTGAGATGTCGAAGAGAGCTAATGCCCAGTCTTCAAGGGTAAACTGGCTAAACAGTTCCACAAGAGTCTCTAAAGGCTCGTTAAGAAGGACGTAGAAAGGAGGACGCATGGTGCGAATAATAGCGCTGTCGCCAGAAGCTTCGTAAATTTCTTTTTCGACAGTGACGTTTGAAACTCTTACATAGTCGATAAGGTTTCTTTGTCTTCTATATCCATCTATCATATCAAATTGGTTCTTTGGTAAAAGCTCGAGAGCAAGATCTGTCAGTCGTTTAATGTCTTCTGGATCAAACAACGGTTGATAATTTTGTCCAGAATCAAGCAAAACGCCCCAAGCGCCTGGGAAAGCCTCTCTTGCCACCGGAATTGCAATATCTAGAGGAAGAGCATCGAGGATCGACATTGCTTCGTTACGGTCGATACGTCGGCAGAGGTTAGCTATGGTGGGCACTCCTAAACGCCAAACATAAATTAAAAGATTTTCCCACTCTTGTTGCATATCGTCACGATTAAGACGGGAGATCTTTTCGAGAATGTCATAACAGCGTGTATCCAGCGTACCGGAACTTGCGAATGCGTTCAGCCAGCGATTTTCTGGGCTCAAGCCGAAGAGCTTCTCTTGGTCCGAAAGAGAAAACTCCATAAGAATTGCCCCGAGAGTCTCAGGCTCGTTATCGGCGAGGTTATCGAGCTCAATCATATCTGAGAGGGCTGGGAAGCACTTCTGTTTATTGAGTCGGCGAATGAGAAGACGCATATCGTTGCGCAAGCTGATTCTGTCGTTAAAGTTGATTTCTTGTTGGCCACGAGAGGCTTTGACTGTTGCTGACTCGCTAGCAGCTTTTGCTAACATCGGTGACATGGCAG
>CAZBDM010000070.1:0-10983 GCA_964490675.1 uncultured Oligoflexales bacterium | reverse complement strand
GGGGCGCGTCTTTGGCCGCCGCCACCACCACTTGACTTGCCTTCACCGCCTTGCTGAAAGGATGCAGCAATTTTATTGGCTGATGTTCTTATAATAACAAAGAAAGTCATAAGAAGGATAAAAAGACCAGCTGCCATCGCTAAGTAAAGATAAAGGTCGATCTTCTCTTGTGTCCATTCCTTACGCTCAAATTCAATGCGGTCACGGGCTGGGATTAACTTTAGGTAAGCAAATAAATCATTTCTTAGAAGGTTGATCTCATCATCGGAAACATCATTGGATAGTCTTACTGTGACGTTTGCTTGCCGAATTCTGAAGAGCAGCTGGGTGATCGATTTTGAAGGATCATCCCATTCGTCTGTAATTGTTACATCAGCGACCATACCAAAAGGCAGTTCGACTTGCTGTCTATTCGATTCGAAAGGCTGGCTGGTTCTTCTGAGGGGATCGATCGTTACATTAACAATAATTGGTTTATTTGGAAAACGTCCTCGTAAAAAGCTAAAAGCCCGATCGGTTAAGTGAGTTTCCACTTCCGCGACTCGTGGGTGTTTATCCTGCGCCAAGAGCAAGCTTGTCACTTGAAGAGCAAGCAGTGCGAGGATCAAATGTTTTAAAAGAATCTTCACTATATTTGCCCCTCAGGTTCGATGACGAGCACAACTCTCCGAGAAAAGGCGTATTCCTTTTCTCTGTTTTTTCTTGAAGCAATCTCTTCAAGTTGTTTACCGTAGACGCCAAAACCACCAAGTCTTGTGCGGCCAATCGGTATGCCTTCTTTCTGCAAAATTCTCTGTGCGGCAACAGAGCGAAGGACTGACAGTTCTAAGTTGTCTTGAAAGCGGCGGCCTTTGATTCTTGTCACTGGTTCAGGATCGGTAAAACCTATGATATTGACAACATGTTTACCGGCATAAGGAGTGTACAGCTGTGAAAAACGCTTCAAGGTAGACTTGCCTTTTGCGGTCAACTCGATCTGTCCGGAATGAAAGAACGACACCTGTGGAAACTCGACAAATACTTTATTTCCGACTTTATTGACCTCGGTTTGAAATTCTTGAAGGATTTTAACATCTAACTCTTCACTATCAATTTTCTTGAATGATTCACCAATTCCCGTTGGCGATTCTTTTAAGCCTTCATCGTTTGATGGTTTGAGTTCCATGACTAAGCTGTCGAGAAGTTTACCCTCTTGCTCTTTCTTTGCATCTGTCGAAAAGAACAAAATAAAAAACGCAACAAGTAGCGTCAGCATATCACCATAACTAATCGCCCATGTACCGTCGTCATGGGTTTCGTCGTCGTGTGTAATGAAATCACGCTGCCTTATCACTTATACCTCCCAAGTAGTCGATGCGTTGACCAGATGCTAAGTGAGAATTCATAAATTCTTGAACTTTGACGAGCGATTGATTTTCACTAACCATTAGAACAGCTTCTAAGCAAATAACAGCCAATTCAGTGTCTTGTTTTGCTCGTTTCGAGATACTTTCTGCGATGGGAGAGACAATCAGGTTGGCCATAACTAGGCCGTAAAGAGTTGCGACTAGTGCGATGGCCATCTTTGAGCCTGTTTGGGAAGGATCTAGGCCTTCAGTGATGGCGCGCATCAATTCGACTAGTCCAAATACAGTACCCATCAGTCCAAAGGCTGGTGGGTACTTAGAAAGGTTTCTGAAGCCGGAAGCGATCTTCTCTGTTCGGTTGACATGGTAGGAAATTCTCTGTTGTAAGATCTCTTCGATGTCATCGCGTCCAAAGCCGAGGTTTAGTAATTCTTGGCCGTCGTTAAGAACATCTCTTGGTAGGCCTTTTAATTTTACCTGATGACTACCACCTTCTTGCAAAGCTTCCGCGTATCGCATACATTCTCGGACGACATTTTTAGGGTTATATATCTTTGGGAAAATCAGTCCAACTACGTAACCAATAAGATGTTTCCAGTGCTGCCAGGGCATCAAAATAATACCAACAGCTATAGTTCCACCAATGACAATGAAGGCTGCAACTTCATCAAAAAAGTTCTCTGGTGAAAGGCCAAGAACCTTAATCGATAAGACGATACAAATAGACGCAAGGATGATTCCTAATGAATAGGCCATAACTTAAGGTCCCTCCCTACCAGTAGGAAGGCCTGGACTAATTTGTCTGATCTTTCTGATCATCGTTTGAGTCTGAGTGTTAGTAGGTTCAATAGAAAGAGACTTTAAATAATTTCTTAAAGCATCGGATAGATTTCTCTGAATAAACGAAATGTTTCCAAGTAAGTCGTAGATCACACTAACATGTGGATAGTCTGATGTAAGCGTCTTAAGTCTAATCTGTGCTGCGAGGTAGTCTTTTCTCAGAATGAGTGCTTGTGCTTCAGCGATTCCATTGGCGAGCTTATTAAACTTTTCTTTGCCGATGGTCGGGCAAACAGAGTTTGTCGCTATTTCTGCGATAAACTGCGAGGCTTTTCCCGATACCTGGGCACATGCTTTGTATTCGTCTTGTTGCTTGAGCCATTCGTCGGTAGGAGATAATTTTAAATCAATCGTCGCTTGTTTTTGACTGACATTTTTAGATACGACCAAGTTTCTTGATAGAAACCCTTTTTTACTTACCTCTAAATGAATAATCGGCCCATTGACGCGATTAAGATCATTTGCATTAAGTGTTAATGGAGTTTTACCAAGTGAGGTTTTACCAATTGCGGAAGTTAAAAAAACTTCAGCCGCTGCCGGTTCGCTGTTAAGTTGTAGCTGGCCGCTTGCGCATGAGTAGCAGATAGAAACATATGCCACCAATAATGAAATTTTTAAAAGTCGTTTCATGTTTTGTTCTTACTCGTCTTTCATTGACTTCCTTGTTATTTTTCGGATTTTATATGGAGTAGTTAAGGGATGATGAATATTTTTCTTTATGAGGGGTTTGGTAAAAGCGCAAACGAAGAGGCTATGGGTTCTAAAATTAGGTTGATGGGCAGAAGCGGTTTAGTAACCATAGCCGTTAGAAGAAGATAATATCTCCTTCTTCGGCCATATCTTCTTGAGTATCGGCATTCTCTCTTTCGAATTCCTCGAAAAAATAATGAAAGAGCTCTTTTTCTTCTTGGGTTCTCAAACGCGAAAAACAGGCAGTAAGGAGATTCTGTTTAAGACTTTCAAAGTCGACTTCACCATTTTCAGCTCTTATGTTATTTAGAAGAACATCAACTTCCATCATTCTTCTTTCGAGTAACTGACGAGCGATATCGAAGTTTTGTAGTTTATTAGTGCAAGTATCGACACAGTCCCTGATCTCTTCCATTAGATCTTGCACGCCCTCTTGGACCACTCTCCAACCAAAAAACTCGAAGAGTTCATCCTCATCTTCGTCGTCCTCACTTTTCTTCTTGGTTATGCCCATGATCTCTATAAGCTCTTCAATCTCATCTTCAAAAAGAGACTGACCTCTATAACGATTGAAGAAGTCACCTACATAAGCGACATCATCTAAATCGAGGACAATCTCACCAAGAGCTGATCCGATAAGGTCAAATTTCACAGTTGTTGGTTGTAGCCATTTAGTAAAACTCTCGTATTCATCGATAAACATTTCAAAGAATTCTAAATTGAAAGATGGGTCGGTCGCTTGCATGATAAAAGCGTTAAGGAACTGTTCAAAGTGCTCCCAAATGTCATGAAGGCGCTCTTCAGATTCCTTGATCTTTTCAGTGATTTTCGCATTTAGGGAGTTAAAATCATCAATTTCTTCAACGATATAATATTCATCAAGATAGTGAATGCCTTTTTCGCAGGATCTTGAAATACTCTCTATCCGTCCTATAAGGACTCTAATAGAAGAGATGGTTGCATAGTTGGATAAGATTGAAGCCTTGATAACCATGGAAAAGAAAGAAAAGTAGCTGATGAGGAATTCAATAAGCTCACTGTTAGTTTGTGCCCATTCACCTGAAACTGGGACTTTTTTAACATCTGTTGTCGAGGGGTCGTTAGTAAACTGAAAAAAGTAGTCAGGATGATAACCAAATTGTTCAAGTCTGGCAGTGAGACCATCTGTTTGATAAAGTTTACGTAACTTTTCTGAATGGTAAATTTCAGGTTCATCAAGGTTTTGGTTTACGATGATGCTTTCGAGGTGGTAATACTCGGACTCGCTAATCACTGACAAGATTTTCGCTAATGTCATCGGAACATTAAAGAATTCATAGTGTCTGTCTTTGGGGAGCGTTTCCATCATCTCTTTGGTGGCGATCCAAGAAAAACCTCTAATTCCACCAAAATCAATCGTTTTGATATCAGTCTCGGCAAGATGAGAAAGGTCCACCTTTGTCTCTTCGATGATCTGGCCTTTTAGTTCAAAGATATCATCGTCGTTTTTGCTAAGATCTAAGGCGTACACTTCAACTCCCTCCAATACGGATTATCGACGGAGATTGATTAAAGTTAAGAAAATTCTGGAGTGGTTAGCGTCATTTTGGAAGGTTTCTTGTCAATGTGAAGAGATCACCTTGCAAGCAAGGTGATCTAAAACTAAAATGACTCTTTGTTTTGGAAAAATTAATTATGGGAGAATCACGTCAGTGATGACGTGTATGACACCATTTGAAGTCTTGATGTCTGTTGTGACGATTTCCGCACCGTCAACAAAAGCTTTCCAATGAAGTGAGGGATTCCTCAGCTACGACATCAGCTGCTAATTTCGTTCCGGAGACAACGTGGTAAGTTAGTACTGCTGTTAGCTGGTCTTTGTCAGCAAGGAGAGCATCGAGATCCGCTTTCGGGATTTTTGCGAAAGCATCATTAGTCGGTGCAAATACGGTGAAAGGACCGTCGCCTTTAAGAGTTTCTGTAAGGCCGGCTTCCTCGATAGCAGTGAGAAGAGTTGTAAAGTTACCGTTAGCTTTAGCTGTTTCGATAATATCTTCCTTTGGCATGATAACCGTATCGATAACGTGGATAACGCCGTTTGAAGCTTCAATGTCGGTCTGGATGATTTGAGCTCCGTCGATATAAGCTTTGTCCCCGTCTTTAGAGATCTCGGCTGTTTGACCTTGAACAGTTGTTAATCCTTCACTGCCAAGGACCTCTTCTGCCATGATTTTACCGGATCCTACGTGGTAAAGAAGGACACTTTTGAGTTTTTCTTTGTCTTCAAGTAATGCATTAAGATCAGCCTCAGGGATTTTAGCGAAGGCATCATCGCTCGGTGCGAAAACCGTGAAAGGGCCCTCTCCTGATAGTGTTTCGCCCAACTCGGCAGCGTCGACTGCAGCTAATAAAGTCTCGAAAGTGCCAGCAGCTTTGGCCGTTTCAGGAATATTGCCAGGTTCTTCAGATTCGGTGGTTTGTTCTTGTTTTTTGTCATCGTCATTCGAATCGTCATCATCAGATCCACATCCCATAAAGAGCATCGATACTGTGCAAACTGATAGAAGCGCTGTTTTTAGTGTTGTTTTAAGATGCATGTGTTTCTCCTTTTTTATATTTAAAGCCATGCTTAATTCTTGCAACTTTCAATACGTCCTATCGGGGTTTATTTTGAAACCTTTAGAGAAAAAAATATAAATAAAAACAAATGAATATAAATAAATGGTGAATTAATATTGAAATTATTGGAAAATAAAACAAAAGTAATTTACAATATTTTTTAATTATAAGTATTAATAACTAAAAAAGATCTAAATTGATTTAAAAAGATTGAATCTGATGAATTTCTTGGGTTTTTTATCGATCTTAAGTTGCAACTTTTGTCTCATTGAGTCAGCATATTTCATAAATTGATCTTATCAAAAAACATAACTAATTGAATTATTTATATAAATATAACTAAATTTAATTCATTTTTTGCCGATAAGAGTCTATGGAACAAAAAGGTGGTAAGAAAAAACGATGGACCAGAAACTTTTAAAATTAGCGGTAGAGAAAAACACGGTCTTCTTGTTTGATGATTACCAGTCGTTTCTTAAGGCTGTTTATAACTTCATAAAGAAGAGAGCGGCTGGTTACACTCGTAATAAGTTCTCTAAGGACATTGGTCTTGGAGAAAACACCGTTGCGACTCTGATTATGAGTGGCCGCCGCAAATTGACCGAAAAGAACGCTCAAAAAATCGCTAAAAACCTTGGTCTAAAAAAATCAGAAGTTGATTACTTTTTGCAGCTTGTTGCCTTAAAAAATACAAGCGATAGTAACGAACGCGAGTCCTTAACTAAAAGTACTTTCGAGATCCGTCAAAGGCATACCTCTGACGGGCCTGTTGACCCGCGTCTACAGTTCTTCAGCCGCTGGTATCACGCAGTCATCTTTGAGATCTTGGGGATGGAAAACATCTCAAAGACACCAGAAGGAATCGCTGAAGTGATCAAGCCTCAATTGAGTCTTGTCAAAATTAAAGAAAGCCTCCGTCTACTAGAGTCTTGTGGTGTGGTTGGTTATGATGAACATAAAAATGAGCATTTTCGTAAAACAGATCAATTTGATGCTGGCGATGAAGTTCCCGGTTTGGCGATTGTCCGGTTCCATCAGGAAATGATTAATCTCGGTAAAGATGCGTTGATGAATGCCTCGCCGGATGAAAGAGATATCGCCAGTGTGACGTTGTCGATTCCACGTAGTCTGTTACCGCGAATTAAGCAAGATCTTACATTATTTAGAAAATATCTACTGTTTTTAGCCGATCAGTACGGTGATAAAGAGCAAGTGGTACAGGTAAACGTACAAATGTTTCCGATTTCCAAATAGGAATTGCTGATGAAGATGAAATTTCGCTCGCTTATGTTTTGGTTAAGTCTCAGCCAAGTTTTGGTCTTTTGCGGAGTTAATGCCGGCAATCCAAATTCATCTTCGGATTCAAACCCAAAAACAGCATTTGTTTCGCTCAAGCTCACCGATGCGCCTAGTGATCTGGCCGAGCATTTTTACGTGACAGCGACTTCAGTAGAAATCGTTGACCCCGAGTCTAACGAAAATGAGTTGGTTTCCTTCGGCGAACCAGTCAAAGTGGATGTCTTATCACTTAGAAACGGAGAGACGCTAACTCTTTTAGACGAGAAAGAAATCAGCATCGGTAGCTATTCGGAAATAAGGCTTCATCTTGCTGAAGAGAGTGAGGTCGAAATGGTTACGAAGGACGGAAAAACCCTTCCCATCTTTGTGCAACCAACAATTGTTGACGACGATAATACCCATCTTAAATTTAACGGAGCATTGTCTCTCGGTGAAGATGACAAAAAAGAGTTGATCGTCGATGTTGATCTAAGAAAATCTCTAAGACTGATTTCAGATGATAACCGCGCTAAACACAATATTGACGGTAAATACACCTACGCTTTGATGCAGGACCACTCTTTCAAGGATCGCGAAGAGTACGGTCAGGTGAAAGGCGCATCCTTCGAGAGTAAGTGGAAATATTTTTGCCTTTGGTCTTCAGATTCAGGCTTTTCACTTGAGGACAACCGGGATTGTATTGATGAAGCAGCACTCAGTGCCTATAATGATGGCGGTTTCTTTCATCTGTTAATTGTTCGGGCAGGGACCTATCGTTTGGCTGGGGTCGCTGATGACGATAGTTTTGAAGTCCTTAAAGAAGACATTGTCGTGTCAGCAGATGGAGTGACAGAAGTCTCTCCTTGAAAGATGATGAAGTTGTCACATGCGAATGAATATTCAAGTCAGAAAATTTAGTTTACTTTTCCTCTTTTCTTGTCAATTGGTGTTTTCTCATCAGGTAAATGCCTCTAAAGATATGTATATGGCCCAAACGTGTTAGCATCCTTTAAAAATCCCCCGCAGCCTTTATACAGCCTGCCTTTTGCCAGAGTAGCTCATGAAAGAAAGCAGGCAGAAAAATGGCTTTCAAAGATTTTGATTGATTGAAAATCTAACTTAACCTGATATAACTTAGAGTAAAGATAAAGGTGGTGTGTAAACCATTGAAATTATTGTGTATTATATGACGGTAAAATGATGGAGATCTACGACTTCAGGGACTACAAGGCATATCTTTTCAGCAATATCGGCAAAAAAGGCTCGCGCAAAGGGTCTCGTAAAGAACTCGCGGAAGTGTGCCAATGCCATACCACCTACATTTCACAGGTTCTCAATGGCAGTGTTCATTTTAGCCTTGAGCAGGCTCATAAAGTCAATCAGTACCTGCTGCACGATCGTCAGCAAAGCCAGTTCTTTCTTCTACTTGTTCAGTATGCTCGCGCCGGAAGTCATGACCTTAAAGATCACATTCGTTCTGAAATTGAGAAGATGAGAGAAGAACGCCTGCTCCTTAAAAAGGTTCTTACCGATAGTAAAGGTCTCAGTCAGGAGCAACAGGATACCTATTACAGCGCCTGGTATTACGCTGCTATCCACGTGGCTGTCGAAACAAGCGAGTGGAACAGCGAAGATAGCCTTGCAAAGAAACTTCTGCTTAACCATCTAACCGTAAGAAAAGCACTCGAATTCCTTGTGGCTGCTGGCCTCATTGAAGAGAGTGGAGGTTTTTTTTATACGGGCAAAGTGAATTTTCATTTAAGTGATGATTCGATCAATATCATAAGACACCACCGTAACTGGCGTCTCAAAGCGATCGAAAGCCTTGATCGCTTTGACCGAGAGGACCTTCATTACTCAGCAGTAGCAACGGTTTCGCAGAGTGATCTCAAAAAAATACGTAAGATTTTTGTCGAAAGCATCGAGAAAATTGTCAAAATCTCATCGAAAACCAAAGCTGAAAAATTAGTCGCTTTGGGGGTCGACTTATTTGAGATCAATTGATCGAGCTTGCCAAGAATACTTGATCATTTTCCCTGAAAGAAGATAATACGATGACACGAAAAGAGGGGAAACATGTCGTTACAAAAAATCTCATTACTTGCTGTTGTTGTCGTATTGACGGTTGTCGTCACTGTCAGACTAAGTCTGAATTCAATGATCAAATGGGCTATTGATGACTTTATCAATAACAAGACCCATTTTAGCGGATCAATCGGAAAAGTAGAGCTTAATTTAAACAAGGGACAAGTTAGTCTTATTGATCTTGATCTCAATCATCAGGGGCAAAAAGTATTCAAGCTTAAAAAAATCTATGTCGACATTTCATGGCAGGCTTTAGTTGATAAAAAGCTCTTGATTGAAAAAATAATAATTGATCGACTCGACGGGAGTGCTACCTATAACGACCAAGTTGTTTCTTTCAATGGAGTTACAGCAGACAACATTTTGAAAGAGAAAAGTCCAGAAAAGAAACAACCAACAGAACAACGAGATTCGTCATTTGCCCTGCAGTTTAAAGAAATCATCATCGATCAATCGAATCTAAATATTGAGTTACAAGAAAAACCTCTGCAGATCGCTGCCTCTAAAGTTGTAATTAACCGTCTTTACCTTGATCGACCGGATTTAAGTGCCGATGTTGATCTCGAAGTAACGATCAATGGGGCAAAACTAATGACGAAAGGTCAACTCTATCCTTTCGATCGAAGACAGGCTTCCTCCTTGAGGATCGACTTTTCGACTGATGAAGTTGCAGACTTACTTGCAGCTTTTTCAGGGTTAAGTGACGCTGTCCCAGATCTTTCCGGTCAGTTAAATATTTCTCAAGAGATTATTTTAAAGCTTGTAAAAGAGAAGCTCGTTTTGTCTGCTGAGGGTACTGTTAATATGATTGATGGAGCGTTTAAGCAACCAGCCTCGCAAACATTTTCGTTCGCTGCGATTGAGGCAAACAATAAAGTCAGTATCGATGATAATAATTTTCTCATTGATTTGGATATTTCTGCCAACGATTTGCTAGTCCGCGATAAGCTTAAGGAACAACTCGTCATACAACAAATGCACATCAATCAACTTGCTCTTGAAAAGTCAGAACGAATTGAGCTCGTTGCTGATCGTATCTCTTTCGTCGGTGTCAGCCAAAGGCAAGTAGATAAAAACCATCCTCGATCGAATATTGAACTTAAACAGTTTCAATTGGTCGATGATGGTTTCCAGTCACAGCAAAGACAAGGCGCCATCAGACTCTTCTCTAAGCTTGGTGAATTTGGTTTTGTGACCGCTGCAGGGACCTCAAGGCCTGGTCATCCAAAGCCCGCTATTCAGTTTAAACTGCTTACCGATGCTGTTGATTTGACTGACTTTTCAGGGTTTTTCGTCGAAAACCTCGGGTATACCGTCGACAAAGGGCTCTTAAACATTGATTTAGATATAGGTAAAAACTCTAAAGAATTACTCGACGGATATTTAAAGCTCGATATCAATAAACTCGAAATCGACAACAAGACTCAAAAGGGCAAAGATATTGATAAGAAAATCGGAATGCCATTGGCCACCTCACTGAAAGTGATTAAAGATAAGGATGACAACATTATTCTTGAGTTTCCCATAGATGGTTATGCTTCCGATCCTAAGTTTCAGATCAACGAGATGTTAGGTGAAAAATTGGGGATTGTCCTTGCTGAACAGCTTACCTCAGCCCTTGCTAACGCTCTCATCGAAACCTACCTGCCGCTTCTTGCGTCCTCCGTTGTTGTCAGTCCTACTATGGCTTACTCTGTCATTAAGAAAGGCTACGATTTTGCAACTAAGCTTCGATTTGAGCCTTTGCAGTTCAAAGTCGATGAAGCGGCGCTTGATAACAAGTCTCAAAAACATTTGGACGATCTCGTCAAAGTTCTTAAGGACAAACCTAATATTGTCCTCAACGTTTGCCCGGTTGCTTATCCATTCGAAAGTGTTCAGAACAAAGAGTTGTCTCAGCAAAAAGAGAGCTCTACTAGCCAAAAAGAAAAAGCCCTTAGTCTTGCTAATCAACGTTTAGACAAAGTTCTCGATTATGTCGTGAAAGAAAAGAAGGTTCCAGCTCGGCAGTTAGTGCCATGCAAACCCCGTATCAGCAAGGATGCTTCGGCACAAGGTCGAGTTGAGATCTATCTGTAAAGGCTCGTTCTGAACAATGCCATTGCACTAAGTAACTAGTTGATAAAATTGGAATAACCTCAGAGAA
>CAZBDM010000069.1:6730-12810 GCA_964490675.1 uncultured Oligoflexales bacterium | reverse complement strand
TTTGTTGGTCGGGATAACGACGACATCAAGATTGTAAATTTTATTAAATTCAACTGCCTCGGTATCAGCCGTCCCTGTCATACCGGCCAGCGTGTTATACATCCTGAAGAAGTTTTGGAAGGTAATGGTGGCTAAAGTCTGCGTTTCTTGCTGCACTTTTACATGTTCTTTGGCTTCAAGCGCACCGTGAAGGCCGTCACTATATCGTCTGCCTGGCATAAGACGACCGGTGTGCTCGTCGACAATCATCACCTGTCCGTCATTGACCACGTAGTCGACGTCTTTCTTGAAGACGACGTGAGCTTTTAACGCTTGTTGGGTGTGGTGGAGCCAGTCGATGTTTTTCGGATCGTAAAGGTTATCGATACGAAGCCTTTTTTCAAGCTTACTTATGCCGTCTTCTGTAAGGGCTACTGAACGGCTCTTTTCATCGAACAAATAGTCACTGTCCTTCTGTAGGCCAGGTATTGCCGCGTTGACGGTTACGTAGATTTTAGTATCTGTTTCGGCCGGGCCGGAAATAATAAGAGGGGTTCTTGCTTCGTCAATAAGAATCGAATCAACCTCATCAACGATAGCAAAATTATGTTCTCTTTGGACAAGTCTTGATGGGTCGGTTTTCATGTTGTCGCGCAGGTAATCAAAACCAAACTCGTTATTGGTGCCGTAGGTAATATCAGCTGCGTAGGACTCTTGTCTTTGCTTGTCACTTAGTCCGTGAAGAATAGAGCCTGTAGTAAGCCCCAAAAAGTTATAAACTTTCCCCATCCACTCAGCGTCACGCCGGGCGAGGTAGTCGTTTACTGTTACTACGTGTGCTCCTTTCCCGGTGAGACCGTGCAGGTAGCAAGGAAGGGTGGCCGTTAGGGTTTTACCTTCACCGGTTTTCATTTCGGCGATTTTACCCTCCTGAAGAACGATACCGCCTATGAGTTGGACATCGTAATGTCTCTGCCCAAGAGCTCTTTTGGCAGCCTCTCGGCAATTTGCGTAGGCTTCTGGAAGGATCTTTTCCAAGCTTTCGCCTTTTTCAAAACGGCTTCGGAATTCCACGGTTTTTTTTGCGATATCTTCGTCAGCAAGGTTTTCAAATTGAGGTTCTAGTTCGTTAATACGGACGACGAGTGGTTTAATTTTTTTCAGAATCTTATCGTTTCTGGTGCCAAACACTTTGGTCAGAAGTTTCATTGATACTCTCTTTAGCTAACAACGTTTGCTGTCAATATAATTTGCGTCAAAAAGCCGCAGCTTCTTATCATCAGAGCATAACATAAGGAGCCTGGTGGCCAAAATCCACACGACTATACCCTGCGCTATGGAGGTGATAAACAGGAAGTTTTAGGTCTTCGGGGAAGTTTTGTTCAGTGAAGAATAAATTTTCGTGGATTGACGGCCCGACCGTTAAGCCATACTTCATAGTGAAGATGGGGGCCAGTGGTGCGGCCAGACATGCCGACTGTGCCTATTTGCTCACCACGCTTTATCTTCTGGCCGGCTTGCACCATATTTTGAGCATTGTGCCCGTAGCGTGTGACAACACCGTAACCATGTGCAATCATGATAAAATTACCAAATCCCGCCTTGAGTCCAGAAAAGATGACGACACCGTCGGCGGGTGCGTATATCGGCGTGCCGATCTGAGCTGCGACGTCGATGCCGCGATGAAGTGAAGACTTACCTGAAAATGGCGAAATTCTTCGCCCGAAATTACTTGTAATCCAGCCATTTACAGGCCTGACTGAGGGAATGGAGGCAAGCATTGACTTTTTCTGGCTTAGAGTTGACAAAAGGTGCTGAAGCTCTAAAGCTTGCCGGTTCGCCTCGTTTCCGAGCCAGTTAAGCTGATCTAGAACTGGCCTAAAGATGAGTTTGTCGAGATTAATCCCAATAGGCATGTTTTGTCTGGAAGTGACCGAAGCATCTTTATCGATCTCAACAGAAGATTTGTACTCTTCCGGTGAAAGTGGTCCAATACCGGTTTTTTTACTGACTGTTTTTGCCCGAAAGCTGACGAGATCACCAAGTTTACCTGTATAGTCTTTCACCCGGCGAAGAGATCCTTTCACCGTTTCCAGGTTACTCATCAGTATCTGTGCTTCCCCTTTGAGATGCTGATTCTCTGCAACAATAGTGTTGTAGTTATTTCTTATGGTTCTCAGTTGCAAGTAATCAAAGACAAGAAAACCTAAAAGACAAAAAAGTGCCAATGACGTAACAAAGCCCAGTTTGAATACAATACGAGGAATGGAAATGCGCTTCATCTCATTGGCATTGTCGGGGATCATCATGATGGTTATGCGGCGCATGGCATTTCCTTTATGTGCCTAAAAAGATTGCTTAAGAACCAATTATTTATTCGTTTATTTATTTTGAGTCAACGTCTCCTCTACGACCTTTTCTGTGTAGCGGCAAAAATGCTGTCAAACTTGAATGGAGACGATGACAACACTGATATTATCTTCACCGCCATTTTCATTGGCGCGATCAACGAGAATATTAACGGCGTCGACACCACACTTAATAAGCGTATTGGCTATTTCTTGGTCGTTGATTTTACCATGGAGGCCGTCGCTGCAAATGAGAAAAATATCTCCTGATTCTAGTCGGATAGAGGTTGTGTCGACATACTCTTCCTCTTGGTAGCCGACGCTTCTGGTTATAACATTACGAAGCTGGTGAAGTTCAGCCTCTTCTTTTGTCAAAAGTCCTGCCCTGACCTGTTCACTGACAAGCGAATGATCTGCCGTGATCTGGTATAGGAAATTGCAACGTAGAAGATAAAGTCTGCTGTCTCCAACATGGGCACAGTAAGCATGGTCGTCGATGATTTTTAAAATCGTTGCCGTTGTTCCCATCCCTTTTAAAGACGGGTCTTCGAGGGCTCTTTCGTAGATTTTTGTCGAGGCGTGATTAATCGCGTCAGACATGGTTTTTAAGATTTTTTGACTAGGGTGATCCTGGCTCGCGAGCTCCCCGGAATGATCAGTTAAGAAGTGGGAGATTTCATCGATACAAAGACTGCTGGCAATTTCTCCACCAGCATGACCACCCATGCCGTCTGCAACGATAAAGAGTCCAGCTCGGTTGTCTGTCAAAATTTCGTCCTGATTCACTGAACGAGTGCGCCCAATGTCAGTCTTGCCTGCAGATTTCCAACTCGCTGTTTTTTTCATCAGTCTTTTCTACCCTCTCCTTATCATCATAACGCAATCATGACAGAGGGTTTTTTACCTCGGAGTTAAAACTTGCCTAGCGTTGCGTTCGGACCTTTATCTTTTCAAATTTATTGGATATTTCAAAGGGTTAATGTCATCTAAAGGGAACAATTGTCGGGACCATGCCAGTAACGTTTAAAAAATCTTCAGGGTAGGTTTCTGCCTAGTTCGCCAAAAACTCCCATCTGCAAATCATGTTCTAAGTGAGATAATCCCTGGCCAGAAGAATACACAAAGCTGAGAGAGCATGGTCAATTCTTCCGTACTTAACTAGTTCTTCTAATTCGCCAGTGTCTTTGAGGACCACTTCGATATCTTCTTCAGGGTCTGGAAAATAGGTGCGGTTGGGGTTGAGCTGACAATTAAGGGCAACAAAAAAGTGGATGCGATTGGTCTGAATAGCCGGGTTAGGATTAATAGACCCGAGCGATAAGAGCCTCTGGCTTGTATAACCGGTTTCCTCTTCAAGCTCTCTAAAGGCCGCTCTTGTTGGGTCATTTGTTTCGTCAGGGTCGACGACTCCTCCCGGTATTTCAAGCACACTCTTTTCAGGGCCGATTCGGTCTTGTTTGATAAGAACCGCCTTTTTGTCAGGGGTTATCGGTAGAACATTAACCCAATCGGGAGTTTTTAAGCGGTAATAAGGGTGATTGGTTTGACGGCCGTTTTCTTCAAGGGTGAGTTCCTCTACGGTAAAAGGAACAGTCTCGAGAATTTCCCTTTTTTGTTTAATCGTCCAGCGCATTTGCTCTCCTCAAGTGCCTTTGCCATAAAAGATTAAGCTTGCATAGATGTCAAGGTGAGGTTTTTTGATTGAGGTGGTCGACGATGTACTGAGCGCTCAGTCGAGCTGCTTCCTGATAGTTCTGACGCCACTCTGCCCTTGCCTTTTCACTGATTGCGTTAGTTGTTGCAAGGACGACGGCAAATGAGCGCGCTGAGCTTTTAACTGCTTCTGCGACGGCGTAGAGTTCGAGGTTTTCAACGCAGTCTTTTGGCACAAACCCAGGGGGAAGCAGATTCGTTTTTGAAATATTAGGCGAGGTCACGACGGTTTTTTTTGTTAAAGAGCGGGTTATGAAGGAGGAACTTTCTAGACTTATTGGAGGATAAAGCCCTTCGATACTCCACGACAAATTGTGTCTCTCGCAGGTCGGTAAAAAAACGGTCCTTTCGGCAGAAACCAATTGAATTCCTGAAAAACCTGAAAAATCGCCACAGGTTCCTACATAGATAACATCTTTTTTTTCGCAGCTTTTTTCTAATAGACTGAATTTTCGCGAAGCGGCTAGAGGGCCTATACCAAATTCAAAAGTACTAAACTCAAGGCGTTTTTGTTTAAGTAGGGAAATAAGAGGAGCGATCTCGAATTCGACTGCTGATACAAGATGGAGCATGTTGACTATCTTCTAAGATTCATTGAAATTGAGTGTTGTGATAACAACCGGTCTTTTTGAAAAAGTTGCTTCAAGATGCCTTCTCAGGACGACCCTTAAAAATTCATTTGCTTCTGCCTCGCTCGAAAACTTTAAACCCTCCCAGGAAGAAAGTTGAGTTGAAACCATAAGTCTACAGCTGTCGAGCCACTTTTGTGAATCGGTATGATCAGGTAGCTCTAAACCAAAAAAATCAAGGCGTGGATCTCGTAAAAAGTCTCTCTTCTTTTTGCAAAAAACCCCCGAAAAAACCGCTAGCCCAAGCTCGCCAATGCGGTGTCTATCGCGCATACTCCCGTAGCTTAACGGAAAATTGCTATAGTCGTCGATAAAAGACCAGTTGACTTCGATAGCGGAGTTTATTTCTAGCTTGTGATCGGTCAGTGAAATGACCGTCCCATTTTCAATTTTATAGCTCCTACCGAAAGGATCACCGACATTGGTTTTGTTACTGAGTAGGTGGCTGTGGGAACCATGTATGGGAACATAATGAGCGGGATTGAGTGTTTTTACGAGTTTTTCTAGCTCTCCACTATAGGCGTGACCACTGACATGAATGTCTGATTTTTCTTTGGCGGTTATGACTTCTGCACCCCTTTTTTCCAGTTGCGAGATCATTTGTAAAATAACTTTTTCGTTACCTGGTATGACTCTAGAGGAGAAGATCACTCTATCACCTGGTTCAATGTGAAGCCTTTTATGCTCTTCATATGCTACTCGAACAAGAGAAGAACGAAACTCCGCCTGACAACCACTGACCAATACGACAAGCTTGTCTCTAGGGATGAAAGGAAGAGCGGCGTCGTCGATGATCACGTCATCAGGCCATTCCATTCTTTTAAGCTTGTCAGCAATTTGAAAGGTCGTTTGCATTGACCTGCTGTCTATGTAAAGGCTTTTATTTAACTCACGGCAAATTTCAGCAACTGTTTTTAATCGCCTAAAATTACTACTAAAAGTTGTCACATAAGCTGCCCCTTTCGCTTCCTCAATAAGCTTTTTGAGGGGAGCTATCGTTGATTTTTCGCCAGGGCAGAAACCTTCTTTGAAAGCATTGGTGGAGTCGGTAAAGGCAAGATCTAAAGGAGTCTTGGATGCTTCAGCAATAGCCTCAAAGTCCATTTCTTTCTCATCAATTGGCTCGCGATCCCATTTGAAGTCTCCGCTGTGAAAGACATGGTGAGGACCAGCTTTTATAAAAAGACAGCACGCATCTGGTATCGAATGATTAACGTGAACGTAGTGCCAATTAATCCCACCGACATCAATCTTTTCTCCGGCTTTAACGATGCGTAAATCGAGATCATCTTTAGAAAGATCCGTCTTAATCTCAAACTTTGTTTTGATGAGTTCTGCTGTCCAAGGGGTAGCGTAAATCGGTGCGGGCCATTTTGGATAAATATAAGGAAGCGCTCCTATATGGTCCTCA
>CAZBDM010000069.1:0-6720 GCA_964490675.1 uncultured Oligoflexales bacterium | reverse complement strand
CGTGGGTGATAATGTAAGCAAAAACACCGCCACATTCCTCGAACCAAGGGTCAACGTCTGGTAAAATTGCGTTGATCCCGAGCTTCCTTGCATCTGGAAACATGATACCGCAGTCGACGATAAGACATTTTTTTTGGAACAAATAAGCAGTCATATTCATGCCAAACTCACCACAACCGCCAAGAGGGACAATTTTTAATTGGTTAGTTTGGTCTGAAATATGACTAAAAGGATTCTCTGTTTGTTTATCCATTACGAGGACCAAATACAAATCTTTGACTGACTTGGACACTCCCCTTTTGAGGTTTAGGAAAGTTCCAGCGGCTCATTTTATTCTTAATACAATTGATCATTCTTCTATCTTTTATGGAAGACTGCAGCAAAGCGATATCAGATATAACACCGCGTGAATCAATACGCCACTGCCAATGCATGGAGCCTTTTGTTTTTTGGTCGCGTCTTAAAGCTAGTTCATAGCAAAGCTGAAGCTGAAATCTATTCCTATTGACGATTTTTTGAATAAGGTTGGGGTCAACCTTGCCAATAAGAGGTTCTTTTATTTTTCTTTTTTCTTTCATGCCAAATTCACTGGCTTGAATGAATTCGAAGTCTTGGTCTTTAAAGATGAGGTTGACGTTTTCGGTAAAGGAAGCATATGAGGTTCCTGGATTTAAAACGATCGAACGAACGTTTTCATAAGTTAACCATTCTTTATCAGCAGCTTTCCCAAGGATTTTTTCATAGGTTGCTTGGGCTTTTTTGCCCTGAAACTCTGCCTCTCTATACATGAGCTCTTCATTTGACATGCGCCCCCTTCTCGCTACCAGAGCAAGGTGTTCGGCGGTCTTGTTGGGCTTTGTTGGTTCGACGTCTTTATACTGATAGTAGTCATATTCATCATCGTTTCGAAAGGCTTTACTAACCTTACGTCTAGCATTTAAAGTAATTTCAAACTTTTTATGAAGAATGTTTATCTTATCAAGCATTCTGACAAGTCGCTGTTGCAACGACTCTCCTTTGACAGTAGGAAATGAAATCGTTTGACTGCCGGGGTTGTCGATAATTTTTGCGTCGATTGCAATTTGAGCCTGTTCTTTCTCATAAATCTTGTCTTCAGAGCGTTGGATTAAGTTTTTATATTTTTCTACAGTAAAGGGGTCAATGAATCTTTCATTGTCGCCCCACCCCATTAAGGTTTCTGTGAGATTTCGGTAGTAAATCATCACAAGCGGTACAATGTTTGATCGATCTAAATTTTCTTGCAGGGCTTCTGGCGCCGTTACAAGGTGCTGGCCGTTAACAAATGGTAGCGTATAAGCTTGGTCGAGCTCTTCGAGGGAATCTGGTCTTGAGTCGGGAAGAAGTGAGATTACAGAACTTATAATCAGGAAAAGTAAGGCTGTAACAACCGTGGAAATCGCGAGAAAACTTCCTTCAATCTTATTATCTACCAAGAGAGAAAATGCTTTGGCATTGAACTGGTAGTTTCTTTTTAGTTGCTGAGTTCTTTGCTGCGGTTTGTCATCAATCCTAAACATGACCCGCAGATCTTTATTACAAACTGTGCCGTAGTCGCCTTTTGCGAGGTGGAACTCTTCGCCAGTGCGGTTGAAATTTGAAATACTTTCGATTTTACCTTTCGAACAAATGAACCCTGACCACGGATAATCTATGACTAGGTTTGCCGCACCTGATTTAGTCTTAATAAGTTCAATATCCCTGGTAAGCGGATAATAGGGAACACAAAGCTCACCTTCATAAGCGGCTGACAAGTGAATGGTATGTTGGCGACTGAGAGGCTTTTCCAGCTCAGCAACTTTCTTGCCGTTCTGAAGAACTCTAATAAATATTAAAGGTTTTTTGGCTTTTTTACCTGCCATTGTCTGGCTTATTCCTCTAAAAGCGTTTTGTTGCCTCTGGCTGATTTATGTTTAACTGATCTATTACTGTCGCACTTTCTATTCTTTGATCTTTGAGGGGGAGTTTTGTTTCAAATCCGTAGGTTGAAATCCCAGACTTAGCGAGAGCATAAAGAACAGGTCTAATATGGGAGTAGGTTAACGATTGATCGACAGATAAAACGACTGAAGACTGAGAGAGTGTAATCTTTTTTGCAAGTCCAGCAGATAAAGTTATATTTCTAATTTCATTATCCAAGTAAGCATTGAATGCTTTAAAATCATCTATACTTGGATTTTTAAGTGGTACAAAAAACACTTTTTTATTGCCGGTTGCAATCGCCAGCTTGTCGTCTTTATGGGTAAGCGTAAACCAAATTGAATTGTCGTTGCCAGGTTTAGCATCAAAAACCATTACATCTGAAGGATTACCAAAGCGCGGATTAATGCCTAGTAGAAGATGACCAATAAATAATACAATTAGTCCAAAGCTTAAAAAGGCTGGATAGGGAAACCACCAACTGGTTTGCCTCAGCCGCTCTTTTTGATCGTCAAAAAGATCTTGCCAATAGACCAGATTTTTTCTCATCTACAAATATCCACCCGCTAGAACAACATGATCATATAGTTTCGATGCTTTAAGTTCATAAATTACTTTCGCGACATCGTTTGCTTTAATACTGCCGCTTGGCGCTAAGATGACAAGCTTGTCTTCACTTTCTTTCTTCTGGTGGCTATGCCAAATCTTTAATGCATGAAGAAGCTTAGGCGTCTGAGGTATACCGTTTTCATGTGTGATAAGAAATTTATTACGAATATCTGAGAACTTTTCTGTAAAAGCCTCCATACTACCGAAATAAAACTGCCTATTTGTCATGACAATGGCCGGCGTATGTAATGAGATCTCAGCAGCTGGTGAAATTGCGACATTATTAAATCCAGAATCATCTAGCGGTACAGGCATGACAGGTATGTCCGCAGTAATCAACCCGTACTTAAACGAAACATTGGTGGATTTTAACGAAAATCCTAAAATTGCAAAAAGACCAAGGATGCTAATGACCGCTGTTGATAGTAACCAGCTATCGTCAGATAATCTCTTCTTCGTCTTTAATATCTTCGATTGAAGCATCTTCGAAAGCATCATCTGTAGATATCCCTTCATCTGCGCCACCATCATCTGTGGCGTCGGTGTAGTCTTCATCGACTGGTGCGAGTCTTTCTGATGCTCCAGCAGGTGCGGCTATGACAGTAGGTACGTCTTGAGGCACAAGAAGGTTGTGAAGAACGGCAATACCATAGTGCATTTTTTCTGTAAGTCGCACGGCAGAGCTTTTTAAAACTTGATGCATAGCCAAAACAAGCATACAGACGATCAATGCAAGAGCTGTTGGGTTTAGAGAAACAGCGACGCCTCGTGCGAGAGAAGCTTGCTTTTTGGCGGTATCAAGAATGTTGATGGAGTGAAAAGCGTCCCATAGACTATCTATGGTGCCAAGCACACCAACGAGCATAACAAGGGTGGCAACGGCTGGGAGGATAGCAAGCCTTGATTCTATTCGGGGAAGAAATTCGATCGTTTCTTCTTCAAGGGTGCCTCTAATTGTCGTTGGGTCTGTTTCTGCTGCCTCAAGCGCTCTTAAGGCGATCTTTGGCATGGCTGTTTTTCTAATCGATTTGCAAAGGTTGATCGCTCGATCAAAGTCTTTAGCGGTGACAATCTTTTTAAGATTATCTAGAAACTTTGGAAAATTAATGTTGAAGACGAAATGAAGCATTATAAAACGCTCGACGACGATGACAAATGCGATAAAAGCAAGAATGGCGATCGTCAGCATATAGAAATTTCCACTTTGAAAAGTGAAAGCGATTTCACCCCACATAAGCTATCTTCCTCCTTGTTTTAAATCGGGAGATTTTCTTTATTATACCTGATTTTGACGTTTCATTGCAGGTAGTTGCGCATTTTTGCAAAGCCTCTTCCTGCGGCTTGGCTAGAAGCTAGAATGGTTGGAAAAGTTTAAACTTTTTTCTTTTTTGTCAGGCTGTCTTTTGAAGAAAGGGTGCTGGTTATGTGACGATTGAGTTGTGTGACCTCGGCATTTCCGGTGTGTGAAGCTGATTCTTCATCACCATTGTTGCTTTGAGTTGAGGTTCTTTGAGTTAAGACACCGTTATCCCAGGATTTAACGAGCGCTTTTATGATTTCTGGGTCGAAAAGATCAACTTCCTCTTGGATTTTTTGAACGGCGTCAGATTCATCGATAAAGCCTGAATAGGACCTTCCTGAAATCATCGCATCAAAGACATCGGCTACAGCTACGATGCGACCAAAAAACGGAATTTCTTCTCCGACAAGGCCGTCTGGATAACCGGTTCCATCCCACTTCTCATGGTGATACTTAACACCAGAGATAAACTTTTGGGCGTTAGGCATGTGACTGACGATGTCGGCTCCTATGGTCGGATGAAGTTTCATTTCTTCGTATTCGTCATTACTGAGCAACGATGCCTTTTTCAGTATTGCATCTGGAATTCCGATTTTTCCAATGTCATGACAAAGAGAGCTGATCATCAGGAGTTTTTTTAGCTCTCGGTTAAGTCGTAACTCATCGGCGATAGCCATTGCGTAGCGGCAAACCCTTTCTGAGTGGCCAACTGTGTAAGTGTCTTTTGCCTCGATCGTTGCGACCATCGTTTCGACCATACCAACCATTAGGCTATCGATTTCTCTCCTTAAAAGGAGAGAATCAAAACTAGCTGCGACGCGGTTAGAGAGAGTCTGAATCATTTCTAGCTCTTTTTCAGGAAATTTCACATTGCCATCGCGGCCTTCCACGTGAATGACGCAAATGGTTTCACCGAGGTTTACTAGAGGAAGAACGATGCGACTTCTACTTTTGTGCTCGCCGTGGTCGGTTGATGGGGCCTGCAGAAAAATTCCTTGCTTTCTAGCAAGAGCATCTTCTAAAGATCTTTGGCTTAGTAAAAATGCTGTTTGATCTTTATGGAAGTGTCTCGCGGCGATGGGAACAAGCTGTCTGTTATGGGGGACCCAGATAAAAAAAGCGGCCCTAGCTGCTGATGGGGAAATCTGACCGATACTTTTAAGTAGCGCCTTGGCAGCTTCCTCAAGATCGTCAATAACCATGATGTTGCCTTCGAAATCATAGATTGTCTTCACATCATGGATTTCTTCTGCCATTTGATTGACGAGCTTTACTGGATTGAGTCTTATGGGTGTATAGGTTTCTTGTTGAGGTGAAGACTTAACGTCGATTGGTCCTTTTAAGCCAAGGTCCTCTCCAACGACCATGTCGAAGTTTAGTATCTCGTTTGCGATTTGAACTTCTGGTCTCGATGTATAAAAGGCTAACTCGGTATTTCCAACAAGAATTTTGTCGCCATTTTGAACGATTGAATTGAGGATTCGATCGCCATTGATGTAGGTGCCGTTACTAGAGTCGAGATCTTCGATGATAAAAAGCCGACCTCTTTTTTTGATGCGAAGATGATGCCTTGAAACTTTCTCGTCGTCGACCACTAGATCACTGCCTGGATCTCTACCCAAAGTTGCCGGAAAACTAGCGATTTGGATTCTTTGGCCAGTGTTTTTTCCGCGTTCAATTATCAGCTGTGTGGTCATGGATCAACTACCTAAACAACAATTGCGAATTTCTAAGGTTACATATCGGTAAAAAAACAAAAAACAATAGGGTTCTAAAGATTTAAATCAAACTGTCGATAGCATGGACGAGTTGTCGATAGTTTTGACGGAGTGTGGTCCATGACAAAGCTAATTACAGTGATTTTTGGTGCTTTTTTAATCAATGCCAATCTATTGGCAGATTCAAAACACGACTCAGATAGCAATAAATCAAAAAAAGATGAATCAGAGCTCGTCTTAAAGCCAGAAATATTCACAAAAAAAGAAAAAAAGACTAATGATTCCCACCTTCCAAAAAACAAGCAGGTCGGTCTCGCTCGTTCGAAGATAAGTCTTCCTCTGATGAATGTCAAAGGAGCCTACTCTACACCGAGGCTTTCCTTTGATCGGGATGAGATCAAAATCAAACCTATCGATGGTGGCCTACCTTACGACTTCCTGCCAAAAGTATTTGAGGCCGTTGACCAGGTTGACCAAAAACCCTGAAGCGCAAAAGCCTTTTCCCTTTCCCGTTTCAGAGACTCTAAATTTTTTGTGGACTTAAGGGTATGTAACAACAATTGGCTGGCTGGTCAACAATATTTTTGAAAAAAATCCGCAACTTATGAATGATTTTGTTCTAATAATCGATTAAAAAGTGTATGGGTACCGATAAAATCAGTTCACTATTAAAAGGTCTTAAGTGTCAATTTTAATAAACATCGATACTTTTTTATTCCAGCTGTTTAACCAGTATCTGGCCATCGGGCTGCTCGATCCCCTTATGATGATTATTTCAAGCGAGACACTGTGGTTGGTTGTTGGACTCGTTTATATCATCAAACTAAAAAAGAAGAAGTCACGTTTTCCCTTTCTTTTTTTGTCTTCAGTTCTTATTTCCATTGGTCTTTCTGATAGCATAAGCTTTCAGTTGTTAAAGCCGCATTTCGATAGAAGTCGACCGTGTCACAACGAAAACATCAATGTCAGACTTGTCAAAAAAAACTGCGGAAGTCGCGAGGGGTTTCCGTCAAATCATGCTGCTAATGGCATGGCTGTTGCTGGTATGATGCTTCTTCTTAATAGACGTTCGGCTTACTATAAAAATAACACCGTTTTGAAGGCCGTACTTATTAGCCTTAAAACGAGAGACTCAGCTAGTACACCGCTTTACAT
>CAZBDM010000068.1:10384-12822 GCA_964490675.1 uncultured Oligoflexales bacterium | reverse complement strand
AAGATTCCCGGGTTTGGGTAACCTTGTCTTTAAACTCTTCCACAATAGGTTTGGAAGGATCTTTTGGTGGTCTTTTGGTGTCGTTTGGATTACCGCTAATCGGCAACCTTCTGCCAGGAGTTACGTCAAAACCTCTGAGAAAAGCTCCACGGTAGCGCACTTCGGTTTTTGCGTGGGCCCCGGATACTTTGAGGAGGTTACCTTGTCGCGTATAACCTATATTAGTCCGGAATTCGACGTCAAGATCGTCTTCAAAGACAAATCTCATAAAATCGGTATACATGGAGTTGGCTGCAAAACACTGCCCACATAATCTGCCGTTGATCAAAAATTTGGAAAACTTCTTGAAGCGATTATTGCGCATCTCTTGTGCTGAATAGCTTTGAGGTTTCTCTGGGTTATAGGAGTAGAAAGACTCTTCTGTGAAAATATCCGCTAGGATTTCGGCAGAGACGGAGCCAGATTCCAACCGAGATGCAATCTGATCAGCGAGCCTGCTAAATCCAGCCTCGCGTAGCTGAAGTAAAGCTAGATTAAGCTTTTCAGGATCAAGGTTAGCTAGACGACTCATACCTTCTCGGTCGGGAGTATAGTTAGCGGGGCTAAAACCAGCTTGAAACTTCAAAGGGAGAGCCACCTTTTCATCAACCTCGACCATAACTCCCGCAACCCCCACTAACCGTTTGATGATGAAATCCTCACCAACCCTAAGAGGTTTTCCCCGGTTACCCTCAATTATCAGGTTACTTAAGTCGAAATCAAGAGGTGTCGGGATGGAAAAGCGGCGAATGTCAACTGGACCCAACGATTCGAGGGTCAATGGTTGCACTTTGGCCGCTGGTGGAACAAATGTCTCAGCTTCTAAAAACTCATCGAGATCGCGGATGACAAAATAAGAAGGTGTCTCCCCTTTTCCTTTTACTTTGAAGAGCGGGTGGTCATCCTCTTTCTTTACTTCCGGGCTGTTGGATAGGCGACCTTCGGGAAACAGAGCCTGAGCCATGGAAACCAGGGTCTGTTGTGCTTTGCCTTCAAGGGAGGAGAACATTGAAGTGACATGGTCTGAGAAAATCTCAAAATAAAATCGCCCCCAGCTCACGTTCCAGCGTTTTCCAAAATGGGCGCGCGGGAGTTTTTGTGCTGCGGCTTTAGTTTCTCTTTTTTCCCAGTAGTCAAAACCATATTTCAGTCGCTTTTGCCACCAGATTAGATTACTTGGCTTTTGTCCTAGGTTATTGGCTGTATGGGGTCCATAAACGGTATTAGGAACTTTAAAGCCTTTTCGCTTATCCTTGACCCTCCGCTCTAGACTCGACTCAATAGCACTGGACCTGGCTGTATCGACTACCCTTTCAAGAAAATCGCTCATTTCACTTATATTTTTTGATGTGTGGATACCGTGAGCCAAACTGATCAAACGACGAAGGGAATTTTTGTCTTTAATTTTCTCGATCTCAACTTTTGAAACCAAAAAAGATGTATCAAAATTATAGCCAATCCCCCATCGCATCAAAGGCGTGTAGGAAGTGCCGTCCTCAAAGACCAAAAACCACCTTGGAGTGATGCTTTTACCGCCACCTTCGTGAACATATGGACCTTTAAAAAACTCCACTTCAAAGTCATCATCAGCGATGTTAGAGAAATCAAGTTGCGTTCTTCCTGGTTCGAAACCATTGCGTACCTCACCCACAGCCAAAGGGTCAGCCTCCAAAACACCACCGAACTCTCTTACCCAGGTGAGAATCATTCGTTTGACATTTTGCAGATCTATTTCTTCAAGTCGTTTTATCTGCTGTTCTCGCCAGCGATTTAATTCAGTCGGCCTTATGGTTGTTGCCCGACCTGGCACCTCGTCTTTTAAACGACGATTCACTTCTCTCCGGTATTCACTAAACATATTAGCGTCAGCTTTAATTTCTTCCATACTAGCGACCAAGTACCGTTGCATCATGTAGGCCAATGCATCGCGCTCAGCTTCCTGAAGGGTTTTTGGTCGGTTTGGTCCCCGTAAGCGGCGGAAGGAATCCAAAACTTCCGGTAACGGATCCCCATTCATCAGCAAATCATTGCTGCGAGCTGTGATGAGTTCTTGCTGGTAAAGATCAAGTAGCTCTTGCAATTGTGTACTGGTTTCTTCCATTAAGCGTTGCACTTCTGGAAGCTGGTAAAAGGTATTTAGTGCTTCCTGCTCTTGCCTCGTAAATTCAAGGTTGTTGTAGAACACTCCTAGGTTTTCCCGGTAGCTGGGGGTTTCTTCAATAAACATATTCCAAAGCCGCTCCACGAGGGGAGGCAGTTGACTAGGGTCTGTGGCGGGTGAGGCATCTTTAATCTGACTGTCATCACGCAGTGGCTTACAGGATCCAGTAATTACGAAGAGCAAAAGAGTGATAAGGATAAAAGCCCAAAGTACGGATCTTGATTGCCTGTGATTCAGC
>CAZBDM010000068.1:4253-10351 GCA_964490675.1 uncultured Oligoflexales bacterium | reverse complement strand
TCTTCCGCTGTTTGAGCGTTTTTCCATGGTGACCTAATTATTCTGCCCTCGTGGAGGTATCGGAGAGAGGGGAGAGAGGATGAAAGATGATAGAGGGGGAGCCCGGCAATGTTAAGCTTTATGTTGCTGCTATGAAACGATTTTGCCGAAATTTTAGAACTTATACCAAAGAAACGATGTCAACAGCTGAATCTAGCCAGAATAAGTTTTGTTTTTGATTGCCGAGGACTTTGACTCGGTACATGCACTAATTTTCCTGTAGTCGCATTGATTTCTACTTCAATGGGCTGCCCCTTTAGTGTGTCATTTAAAAGCCGTGAGGTAAAAGTGTCCAGAAAGATCCGGTGACGTCAGCTCAGGAACTGGCCGCAAACTGGACCAGGAATGGATCAAATTCCGACCACTTCGGGAATCTTTCGTTAGGGTAAGAAAAGAGTCATCGAAGTTTTTCTCATTCTCGTAAGAGTTTTTAGTCACTTGTAATGATCTAAAATAAAAATAGAAAACCCGCTTGTTCAAAAAGGAGCGCTATTTGGACGATATATTATATGAGTCGGTAGAAGCGAATTTAGGGGGTATGATGAGAGTTTTTTTCACTGCGTTTTGCATTTTCGTTCTGATGGGCTGTTACACGGAACGCCAGCCACCGCAGTCCACTCCCCAAAAGACATCTTCAAAAAACTCAAGCTCTAACTCAAGTGAAAATGATTCAACGACTGATGACTACAAATATCAAAGTTCGTCTTCTAATGATAAGTCTGGAGACGATTACGGAAGTGACAGTCAAAGTGAAGACTCTATTACGGAAAAAGCAACTTGTTTGGGTACAGATACGAGTAACAACTTCGACGTTTGTACAGTCATGAAGTTTCCAAAAGGACAGAGTCATGTCGCTGAGAGTGAATGTAACAGCGGTTATCTTACAAATGCAAAATTTAGAAGTATCGTCAGTCAGTGTTCAACGGTTGATGCGACCGGTTTTTGTGTGATAAATAGCTATAACCAGGAAAGCATGACATTCTACAGAACGACCACAGCAAATGAGCGGGAAGCAAAAGACATCTGCGATGCTGTTGATGGAACATGGTCAAATACAGTCGAGCAGCAGCAAGAAGATACAGATCGTTCCGGTTCCAATCCTTTTGATTAGTGTTCTACTAAAGCTGGTGATCCGTGTTAGGCTCAAAACAAACGAGTATCCGTCTATTTCAGAATATACAAAATAAACTGTCTTCCTCATTATTCTTAATGCCTTGACATGAACATCCGGTATTTTTGAATATGGAATACCCGTAATCTTTCAAAGAGTGGAAGTAACTGGTAAAATTTTAGTCTTTTTTGCCGATAACACGATAGGTTTAATGATACATTGGAATAAGAAATCTTGTACCCGACTTTGCTTAAAATATTCGGATATCGAGAAGCGTTGACGCCGGAAGATAACTTCACTCGTCAGTTCATTGTGCTTTTGTCAGTTTTAACAATCCCGATCAGTTTATTTCAGATTTTCTATTTTGAACCACTGTCTTTAAAGGCGTTTTCTGCAGCTGTGCTCATCCTGCAATCTTCGCTGGCTTATTTCGCTTATCTTTGGAAAAGAAAGATAGTTAGAGTTGTGTTGTACACCATGTGGGGTCTTGTGACATTCTACATTGGATGGTTGCGCAGGGATTATGGTGGAGTTGTTGACTCTTCACTTTATTATATTCCAGTTTTGACGGCGATCTTTTGGCGACTCTTAGGAAGATGGCAAGGTCTTAGTTTCGCAACGATAGTGATAACAAACTTTATTATCGATTATTTTTCGCTTACAGACTCGCAAATCATTGCATTTGAAAACACAGGAGTCCACCTGAGTGAGATCCTTTTAGATGTCGGAGTTTCAACTTTTCTAGCGGCTATGTTGATGCTCGTTCTAGAAAGAGCTCTCACTTACTACAGCCAACACGAAGCAGAACAGCAAGCAAAAATAAAAAACCTTGAACAGTGGCGGATGCTTGGAACGGTCGCATCACGAATTGGCCATGAGATTAATAATCCGATGACAATTTTACTTGGGCGACTTTCGTTATTGCCGAAAAATTTGGAGTTTAATGAAAAACAGAAAACAGATTACGAGCGATATGAAAAGATACTTGTCAGAACCGTTGATCGTATCATCAATATAGCTCAAAACCTTCAGATTATAGAAGTCGGCTCTGAATACAAGGAAACGAATCCTGACATTAGTCTGAAGAAGGTTTTAGAGCAGGTTATCGATGATTTCAATCTGAATGCAATCGAAAAAAACTGGATTGAAGTCTCCGGACTTGACAGTTACTACGTCAAGATGGATGAAAAAAATCTGGCGTTCGTCTTTCGGTCTCTTGTTGAAAACGCTCTTTTAGTCGTCGAGTCCGAGAAGTCGCCGGAAATTTCAATCGTGGCTGAAGAGCAATCTGGAAAGTTGTTGTTACGGTTTTCGAATAACGGTCCACCAATCAATCAAGAAGATGTTGAGAGAATTTTTGAGCCCTTCTATCAAGTTAAGTTTGATAATGATAGGCTGGGGCTAGGTTTGACATTTTCAAAGTACTTCTTGAACGTTGCCCGTGCAGATTTGACCTGTAGAATCAAAAATGATCGGTCAGTTTTCACGATAAGTTTTAGTGAGTTCAGTCAAAAGTCTCTCCCTAGAAAGCTAGAAAAAGCTGTCTGATTCTTACACACGAGAGTCTCCATAAATCAGAAAAAAGCATGACTTTTTCAAATCTTACCAGATTAACATTCGGTTTTAATTGCAAAAAAAGCCTAATTTTGTGATAAAGCCTCTCTCAGGTCAAGTATGCAAATCGAGCACCGATAGCCCTATTAGTTCTTGGAAATGATGCCTGAACTCCTAGAGAGATCAAGTGGCCCGAAGCATTCTTTGATGCTGGGATCATTTTTGTCAACATGCAGCAATGAGTAAGCTGTGACAAAAAAGGAGCAAGGCATGGTAGGGAACGTCATAAAACTCGTTATTTTCAGTGCGCTCGCGCTGTTCGTCACATTTATTTCTATCTTATTGATGAACGACTGGATGCAGCTCAGACAAGAACGTGAGGTCTTACAGACTAAAATTGACGAGATGGCATTAAAGACTAACGAGCTCATCGCTGCGCAAGAGGTAGCTAGAGGTAGTCTTAAACAAATCGAAGCCGATTCAAAACATCTTTTGAACTGGGCCCTCAAGCACAAGAAACTGCCACCAGCCTTTCACGAACTTTCAAAAGAACTCAGCCAAGTTAATGATGATAACGACAGCCGCTATCCTAGCGCAATGAGAACGATGGAAAAGGGTGGGCATTACAGCTCAGTTATAAAAAGTCTCGAAGCAGCTAAAGTTGACGTCGAAGAACACGTTAGCGAGCTCCGTAAACTCAGCCAAACACTTGTTGCGGGAACTAAAATAGCTGATGCGATTCCTTCTATCATGCCGACTGACGGTTGGATCAGCAGTACTTACGGGATGCGGAAGTCTCCCTTTAACGGGCGATTAAAGATGCATAAGGGAGTTGATGTTGCGGCTTATGAGGGAGCAAAGGTTGTTTCTACAGCTGACGGCGTTGTCACCTTTATCGGACGCAAAGGGGGATACGGTAAGTTAGTGGTCGTTGATCATGGGTTTGGAATTTCGACGCGATACGGTCATTCTAAGAAAATTCTGGTCAAAGAAGGCGAGCGTGTCAAAAGAGGACAAGCAATTGCGACGATCGGAATGACGGGAAACACAACCGGTGCTCACGTTCACTATGAAGTCTCCATCAATGACCGGCACGTTAATCCTTGGCGCTTTCTTAAGCTTGATGGGAAGCCTGTTACAGAAACAGCAATCGCTGAGCATGCTGAGGATCTCGATCAAGTCTTACCAATGGGTGGAGATGAAGAGTCTTTTGCTGGAGTGCCAGTTGATGTCAATATGTCTCAAATTGAAAAGCTTTCGATTGAACCTTCGAGCAATCCGATCTTTTTGGATTCTTTTGTCGAATACTTCAAAGGAATCTATCGCGTGCTGTTCATCTTAGGTCTTGTTTTGACCGCTGTTGTAATGTTCCTTGTTTACAGGCTCATCTATACCTTGACTGGTCCTGGGCTTGTCGCAATGATCGATCGGTTTTTTAGTAAACGCTCAGATGTAACAGTCGATGAGCCTGCTACTTTCTGGAAGTAAGGCTAAAGTTACTTTGCTCTTCTTCCTTTTTAACCTCGACATACTTAATGTCGACGCTGAAGGAAAAGTCTTTGTGTCGACAGTCTGAGCTATTGTTGTCACCAATGGTCACAAAAGTAAAGCCGTGACCATTTCTTTCATCTACACCATCATCTTTATCGTTTTTATCATTTTTGTGGTCATCGTGACTAGAAAGTTTGAGGTCGGACTGTTTTCCTTCTTCTTCTTCTTCTTCTTCTTCAAAAGTAAATCCACTTTCAATGGCAACTCTTCTCACAAGAGTAGGGTCATACTTAAGATTCATTGGTCCAGTTGTTTGGGTGAAGGGCATTGAGCATGAGCCAAGTTGTTGGTCTTCACCCAAGCAGTAGTGAACCTTTGATTGTTTGTAAGGTGCATCCAAAATCTTTTTGAAATCATAAAAAAACATGTTTGATTTTGATTCAAAGAGGTCGTTATAGTCGATACTGGCAGTCAAAATAATCTTATCGAAGAGCAAGAAGATTTCGTCATCAAATTCCATTTCTTGCTCGGGAAAAGAAAAAGACATATCGCAAATGATCGCATTTTCGCTTAAATCAAGCTTTTTGAATTGTTCTCTTCTTGCTCTTACTTTTCTATCAACTCGTGAAAGGTTGTCACCCACTTCAAACTTGCACGTCTCGCCGGGATCTTTGAATAGAAAATCTTGTTTGAATGATAAAGGCTCAGATTTAGCGCACAATGCCGCAACTTTTTCTTCTTCCGGAGAGGGAGTAGGAGTCGGGGGCGGCGCACTGTTTTCTTTCGGATCCTTTTGAGGGCCTTCTTCAGAGATGACAGCATCCTCATTGTTTTTTTCAGGAACAGCTTCCGTCCGGGCTTCTTCAGTCTTCTCTGGGTTGGCTTCGCCACTTTGAGATGTCGAAAGTAACGCATTCTCTGTAGCGATTGTCTCGTACGCAGCCTTATCTCCATCACAAGCAATAGGAGTTGTAGCGAGCCATACGAGGCATAATGCCTGTGCTCTAAATGTCATTGTTCTCTGTCCTAATAAACTCTTTGTTGTTCTCTACGTGGGTAGACCACAATACTTTTTGTCATTTAAAGGTTCGGACAGCTGCTTCGAATTCTTGATGTTGCTTGTTTTGCAAAATGATTACAGTGCTTTACTGGCGGAATAATTTCTCCGAAAAACCCAACTCAACGGTTAATATTCAAAACGGAAGACTCGCATCGACTAAGGTTTTCAAGAGACCTTGGATAGGATTGACGGACACTTCTAAAAGTGGAGGGTACAACTTCTATGCCGGTTACAGAGGCAAATGTCTCTAATTGCTCAACAACCTGAGCAACCCGGTCAAGATATTTGACCGCCGATTCGAGATGAAACCCATAAACAATGTGAATGTCGCGCCTTGTTGTGTGATGTTTAAGAAGGTTTTGCCAGACAATTCGCATGACAGCATCGGCGTCAATATAATCTGCAAGTCCAGCATTGTTTGGTTTTAATATAATCGACTGGTCATTTGTCGCTTGATGAATATAGGGCTGAGAGGTTGGGCGAATGTGTCCCCAGATATCTCTTACAGCTTGAACGAGCGGAGTGTTCGGGTAAAGCTTTGCTACGTTTTCCCAAGGTACGCCAGAACTATCGATTACGAAACCTAATTCAGCTAGGACTTTAAGAACTATCGGGTCGCTCATCCAACCTCCAGCGCGAAAGCTGTCAATATCTTCAAAGCCATTTTCTTTCAGAATCTTTAGGCTGAACTCAATCAGTCTTCGGATATGCTCCTCACTATAGCGCCAAAGAGCGACGTCTCCTCCACGATGACCTTCTGGAAACCTTTCATTTGTCTCTCGGCGAAAAGGGCTTTTACGTTTTCCTAGATAAGTCGGGCCGTCAATAAAAGGTACACCTGCT
>CAZBDM010000068.1:1813-4243 GCA_964490675.1 uncultured Oligoflexales bacterium | reverse complement strand
ACACCTGCTGCCCGCACTAGATTTTCCCAGGTATGCAGATGAAGGCCTATTTCGTCGATAGGGAGAAGAGTTTGTTTAATACGGCGAGTCACTTCAGCATGACCAAGTGATCCGTTTGTATAATAAGCGGCATTTAGAAAGTGAATCATTGGGATATTGGGATATGCCAGCCGGAAAGCTTCCACCTTTCTGATGTCGGCGGGGTCTAGAATATCGCTATGAAAGTCAATGCCCTCCCAATCCACAGTCACGTAGAAGAAAATGCGTGGTAGGTGTTTTGAATGATCTGCTTTCGCAGTCGATCCCAAGCAAATCAACATCAACCCGAAAAGCAATCCAATGATTGGTTGAGTAATCAATGAATGACCTTATTGAATCGTGATTCTAAAACGATTAAAGCAATCTTCGGTACATACTTTATTAAAAAGTAAATGCCAAGATTAAATTTAATATTCAAGCATAAAGCCTGCAATTTCTCGGTTTTTTTAGCGCGTTAAGCGACTGATGTGAAAACTTCACATAGGTGAGCATTATCGATCAAAAGTTGAGAAACTCGAGAGGGCAGTTTATTATATTAGGAGGCAAATCATTCCCCTTTGAAAGTAATAGATATGTCGTCTCAACCTGCGCGATCAAATTCCTCGCCTTCCTCTGCTGTTGAAGCATTTGATGCAGTTGCACTATCAATTCTGGGAGACTTCCAGGGGTATATAGAGGAAAAGGCAAATGAGGCGGTCAACAGGATTACTGACATTTTGAGCAAGTTTGTCAATGAAGAAGCTGTAGAAGCTTTAAATGAATTTCAAAGCCTATACTCTGAACAGAAAAGCATGAACAGTGTGCTTGAAGATATCAATAAAGATGTTGATGATATTTTTAAACAGGTTGAGCAGCAGCTTTCTAGTGGCGATGGTAAGAGTGTAAATGCTGAAGTTATCAAAGAAGACGAAACTCTTGCGACTAAGCGTTTAAGTATTTCTGCTTTCCAGAAACGTCTTGAGTCTCTAGTTTCTCTTGATGATGGCGTAAGAAAAAAACTATTGCCTGCAGTTTGGAGTATGCAGCTTGAAGATATTACTAAGAATAGAATTGAAGCGGTCGTAAAATCTTGGCAGCTCGTGATAGATCATCAGAAACAGCTCAGCTCAGCGAAGCAGCAAACAATTTGCTCTGAGATCGAAAGTTCACTGAAGAACTATGAAGATCTTTGCTCATTCTACAAAATCGTCTTGAAACGAACACCACCAGAAAAGAAAGACGAGCAGGAAACTGTTTTTGATGCATTTTTTGAAAAGATCTAGGAAGCCCTATGGAAAGCAATCATTCATTTATAAATGACTTCTCGAGCTTCACAAATGAAGTATTTGCAAGATGTCGTAAAGATTCTGAAGAGTCTACTAAACACATCAATTTGACGATTAATGAGCTTATAAATGATGCTAGACGAGTAGCAAGTGTCTCTGAAGAAACAATCAGTGCATTCGATAAGATCAAACTGATCTTAGATAATATCAAGCAAGATGGCGATCGCAAAACCGCTAATGAGCAAGCTGCCCTTCTAAAAAAGCTAGCCAAAGAAGATAAGAGTCTTAATGAATTTGCCATTCCCATTCTAGAGACACTACAGTTTCAAGATCGTATTTCGCAAGTGATGGAGCACATGCAAAAGATTGTTGAGGCTTGGTTGGTGAACCGCGAACAGTTTATTGGTAAAGATCATTTAGACGACCAGGAGCTTCAAAAGTTTGGTAATGATGTCATGGGCTTGTGCGCTATGACTGATGAAAGAGATATCGTACGTAAACATATCTCTGGTTTACCTGAAGAAGAAGCTGACGATGACATTACTTTATTTTTCTAGGCTAAAATCGACATTAAGCGTTGGTCACATTGTTCTAGTCGCTGCTCTTATCGAGCTGTCGTCTGCTGCGACTTTTGCCAATGTAGTTGGTCCAGACGCACAAAACTTCAATTCGATTACCAGTGGGGTTGACTTTGTTACGGTTCACTCGTCAGAAACTTTAGACCCCGGCATCTTCAACTTTGGTGTGTTTCTAAATTATGCGATAAACACCCTGCCTCTTTTCGAAGATCCTGAGCTCCAATCAAGACAAAGGTATAATGACTCTCTATTGATGGCAGATTTTAATATCGGTGTCGGTCTGATGGAGAATTGGGAAGTAGGTTTTAGCTATCCAAGGCTTCTTGCGCAGGATGTTGATGCTGATGAAGATGTGCCACGTGGGCAGTTCGGAGGTGTCGGTAATACTGAGTTGCGATTTATGACAAAAGTAAGGTTTTTTGGCGAAGAGACCCATGGTTTAGCTTTTGTCTTATCATCAAATGTCAACCGTATTCAAAATAATCCATATACGGGAAGAGATCCAGGTCCAACTGTTAATTTCGAACTCGTCGGTGATGTGAGAGTTG
>CAZBDM010000068.1:0-1803 GCA_964490675.1 uncultured Oligoflexales bacterium | reverse complement strand
CTCGGCTTAAACTTTGGTTATCGCAAAAAAGATCCCGGCGAAAGGATCGAGGGTTCCACCATTGAGCCTACCGGTGATCAAATGATTTATTCAGCAGCTGCAAATTTTTTAGTGAAGCCGATCCGCTCCAAAATTATCACTGAAGTGTTTGGATCTTTACCCGCAGAAGATGAGGATAATGAAGTCAAAGCCCGGCAAGCTTCGTCGGCAGAAATCTTGTTAGGAATAAAATCAGATATCACCACTCAGCTCGCCTTTCATGTTGGCGCGGGAACAGAACTGATTTCCGGAGTTTCTTCTCCTGATTGGCGTGTTTATTCAGGTCTCAATTATGCCTTGGGTCCAGTATGGGGTGGTAAGGAAAAAGGTACAGTCAAACTGCCTGAAACAGGAAAGGCGCAAAAGACTAGCGATCCATTAAAAGTACCGATTAAAAAGGGTGAGACGGTCATAACTCTTGATGCTATTCGCTTCGAGTTTGATTCGGCAACGAGACTGCGGCCAGGTGCAGCGCGTACCATTCGTCGATTAGTGAAATATCTCAATAAGCCTCCTGAATTTAAGAGACTGACGATTGTTGGTCATACCGATTACGTTGGTAGCGATGAATACAATGTTAACCTCAGCATAAGACGCGCTTGGACGATTAGAAACATATTGATCAAACATTTTAAAATCGATCCCGATAAGATTTATACACTTGGCTATGGTAAGCAACAACCGGTGGCCGATAACGGTAACTACCAAGGTCGTCAGAGGAACAGACGGGTAGAGTTTGTTATCAAGCGGTAAATCTCTCTTGAGAATCCTCTTTCCTAAAACTTTTTAGCCGAGCGTGCGAAATGCCTTGATCTAAGGTGTTTTTCACGATCGACTTTTCAACTTCTTTTCTTGAGGCGCAATAAGGTTTCAAAATGAGGAGTGTTGGGAAAGAAATCAAATGCCGCAACTTCTAACAAGTCAAATCTCTTCGAGAGAGTCTTAAGGTCTTCTGCTAGAGACTCAGGGTGACAACTGCAGTAAAATAGCCATTTGCAGTCTACCTTATTCATGATAGCAGCAGCTTTCTCGAGTCCTTTGCGAGGAGGGTCAATGATAATGAGATCGAGGCTCATTTTGTGATTGCTGATTTGTTTGAGAATCTTCTCGGCGGTACCATAATAGAACTCAGCTGTTTCAATATGATTGGTCTGACAATTATAATCAGCCAGTTCGATGGCTGTTTGATCCACCTCAAAGCCCATGACGGAAAACCCAGCTTTTGCGAGTACCAATGATAGGTTTCCTGATCCGCAGTAAAGATCGCAGACGTTAACCGCCGCTACTTGCTCGGCCCATTTTTTAACCGTTTTAACCAGTGAATGATTGAGCTCACGATTAACCTGTTGAAAGAGCGATGGAGCTGTATGCCAGTTGATGGAGAAATTTTGTTCAAAAAGACTAATCGGGTAGTTCTTTAACTCGCGGTAGTCACCAGCCCATAAGACAGACTCAAAAGAGTGAATTTTGTTAATGAGATCGTCACAGGTTTGTTTTCCAAGAGGATGAACGGTCACAAAAAGGTGCTTGCTTGAAAGGTCTCTTAGAGCCGGAAGTGCTTGTGCTTCAAGTCGGAATTTTTGCGCCTTTGATGTGGTTTGCATTTGATCGAGGTAAGCGATCAGTTTGTTGATACTCTCATCAGCGACTTTGCAGCAATCAATATGAAGCTGTTCCCTGCTGTTCTTTTTAAAAAAGCCGACCTTGACCTGGCCGGCATCATCGATCGTCCCTCGCAAAAGAACACGGTTACGATAATGCCAT
>CAZBDM010000067.1:8534-12879 GCA_964490675.1 uncultured Oligoflexales bacterium | reverse complement strand
TAAGTCCTGTCTAGTTGAAATTTTAGCTCAATAAGAAATTGTTGGGCGAGATGACATCATCTCCCAACAAACGACGGTCTAGTCAATACAAAACCAGAATGAGTCATTATAATTCTGGTGCGTAATTGGTATTTGCAAAGCCACCAGCATTGTTCCTTCGGTGACGGATTTGACCATTTGATTCCAGGTCAGATGGTTGAACCCCTAATCGGATGAGCTCTTTTTTGAATTCGTATCTTAAGCGGCTTCTAAAAACCGGGCTTTTTTCGAACTGGAAAGCGACTTGTTTGACTTTGTTTTCAGTGGCAGTTCCCATTCCTGTTGCGGCGAAGTCAACGCTAGCTCCAGACTGAGGAGAAGCTGGTTTCGCTTTGGACTTTGGTCCCATTTTCTTGAGCTCGTGGCTATGGCCAAGCAGCTCTTTCGGTGTTTTTTCTGCGAAAAACACTGCTTCGATGACTCCCAAGTTTTTTACTTTGCCAAGCTTCTTGGCGTAAGAGTCTTTTTCGCTGACGAAAACAAATTGACGAGCTTTTTCATCAGAAACTTGCCAGCCTTTGACATTCAGATAGCTATAGGCAGGGATAATCCATTTACGGGCTTTGTAAGCAGATGTGCGTTTGGCGTCGATTGTGTTGAGTCCATCGACAGATAGAGCGACCCCGACACGGTACTTTGTGTTGTTGTAAAGACGAATCGTATAATTTTTATCTTTTATAGCTTCAAAGAGATGCTGATGATAACAATCAAAACGACGCTGCTCTACACCATCGATAAGAACCTCCATGCCGTAAAGTTGGTAGTGTTTATTGAAAGAATTAAGATTATGACAATGATGCTTCTTAGTGTGAGCGAGACTGGTTTCACCTAGGAACATAAGAAAAGCTATGACTGTAAATTCTAAAAAGTAAGCTCTATGGAAATATTTTCTGATCATTTTAACTCCCCGTTTTCATTCTTCCGGTTCTTCAGTTTGACTTTGCAAACTGTAGACCAAGTGTGTGCGACTATTAACATAATGATTTGACAATGTTTTTATGTCGGCTTAACGACGGGAGAGGATAACAGCACAACTTTTAGCCAACAACTGTGTCTTCAAAGAAACACTCTTAGCGGTTAAACGGATTTCGGAAGATCTTTATGGGACTTTCGATCTCTCCTACATTTAACCAAACAAGATTATATTCTTTGGTTGGATGACTCTTAGCAAAGTTAAGAGTTTTCCAGACATTGTCGACGATCTTTTTGTCATAATCCCAGAAGTGCATGTATTGTTGAATGAGGAAGTTAGGAGCTATCATACCTTCAGTGAGGTACGCTGATGATTCAAAAGATTCGTTGTCGTCAAGTAAGAGATCGTAGACCCGGTCACCTTTTTTAGGGGTGAACGGTCCGATGCTAACAACATGGTTGAGGCTTAAATCAGAATTAAAAAGAGCGTCACCGGGTTTTAAATCTCTGGCAATCTTTGCTCCGTCAACCGTAATAAAATTATGGTCTTTTGTAACAATCAGGTAGCCTTTTTCAAACTCAATCGAGACGAGATCTTCATCAATTTCTTGAGAAATAACTTCTTTGACGATCGCAGCTTTTCCCGTAGCCGGGTTGAAAATTTTATCATTCTTGTTGATTTCAGAAATGACCTTTTCACTACCATCTGCCAAAACAATCTTGGTTTCCTGATAAAAGGAGTCATCTGCATTATTTTGCTCGGGTGTTTGGCTACCCACATGAATGGTGACACCGCATTCATAAGGCCCGCCCATAGCGGGATCGATTCCCTGAACCTGGACCTGAATACCTCCAGAATTACTTGGCGTAAAAGTACTTTGAGCCAAAATTCCACCGGAATTTCTGACGCTAGCGGCGTTCCTGTAAGGGACAGCAGAGCTTTGCGGCTGTAAACCTTGGGTAAATCCAGATTGTCCGTTTAAGTTAACAACAGTCGCGAAACCTGGTGGGTTAGGATTAACCGTTTGTGCTAGCCTCACAACCCCCGTTGATCTAACAGCAAGAGTGACAGGCGTATCTTCGGCGATGGTTAAATCCCAACTTAGGCCGTTACCTCCACAGCCTTCTACAATTCGTATTGGAGGTTGGGGAGTGCCATCTGGCGCAGGGGGCCGTGGTATAAGACGAGCGCATTGCACGTTTGCTCCGCCATCTGCGTTTACAAATGGTGTAAACTGCAAAGCGTCAATCATACAGGTCGGTCTAGGTGGTGGTGGAATGGTTAAACTTGCTTTTGCTTTCGAGTTTCTTGTAACATTTTTTTGACCAGCGAGTCTTTGGAACTGAACCGTACTCGCAACATCAACTTCGATCGATTTGATCTGGAGACTTGCTGAGTCGTAATCGGTATCGCCAAAAGAGATTGTCGTGGGAACGGATTTACTATTTAGAGTACCTGGGTAACCTCGAGTGCTGATCTGTAAGGTACTTAAGTTATCGTTATACACCCAGAAACCATTGTTATTGAGGCTTGGTCTGATTAACTTTAGTTTTGCCTGATCGACAGGTAAATAGGGATCTGGGTAAAGGGCCGGTACACTTGTAGAGATACTTTGTCGGGCCCCGTTGTAAGTGGTGTAGCTTGGAATACGGTCGTAATTGGTTAGTCCTGCTGTCAAAGTAAAGGCATTTTGATTGACCTGTCTTAGTGAGCTGTAGACTTCTCCCATTTTACCATCGTAGACGATCGTATCGGTTTTACGGTTTTCAGCGACCATATACAGCGCCGCCACAGCTGCCACACCTAAAGTGATTAGGATGCCGGCTTGACCGTCTTCCCCTTTGAAAAGCTTTAGTTCCATGATTCCTTCCTCTAAAAATCAACCGGGGGAATGAATTCCTCGGAGTTCTTAGGATATCTATCGGAAATCTCAAAGGGATCTTTAGATTTGATAAAAAGAATAAAGATTCCCAAAATTATTCCGATAGTTACTAAAGAGCCATCTTATTGTATTAGGGGAAACACATGCGCAAAGGCTTCAAACTTTCACTGAAAGACCAGTCTGGAACCAGCTTGGTTAACATAGTCATCGGTATGGCGATGACAATGACCATCGCATCAGCTGCGATGAGCACCATTGCCAACTACGGAAAAGCCCGCAGAGCTCTTGATCATAAAATAGCGAATAAATCGACATCGGAGAAAATGCTTAACCGTGTTGCGGTGCTTTTTGACGCTCGTAAGAGGCACGCAGTCGTAAGTAATACGAACGGTCAGAGAGACCGCCTTAATCTAGTGACTGTGACACCAAATCTCCTCAGATTTACTTCAAAAGACAAGGTTCATGAATTTGAAACCCGCTGTATCCGGGAAGAAGGATATCCAGAGGATTCTGCGCTTAACCAAAGGTGCGTTGCTTGCGGTCGCGATCAAAAGCAGGTCATAGTTTACAGAAATGCTCCCGTCGGAACGACAAACTTTACCCAACAATGGTCGTTTCCGGAAGTTCCTCCACCTAACCAACCAAACAGATACAAAAATATCGCAGTATCAATGTGCTTTTCCGGCGACGATAACGATAAAATGCTGACAGCTGTTGTTGACGTTGGTTACGCAAAAGGTGCCGATGAAGCAAATCCCTCAATCGAAGAGGTTTTCACCAGCAAAAAAGTTTTAAATAAAAACAGTCTTTCAAGCAGTCGGATAATGCTCCGAGATTTGTAATTTAGAGGAAGTGATAGGGCTATGCTAGACCTAAGAAATCAGGATGGAATGTCAATTGTCAGTGCTATGGTGAGTGCTGCGATCCTGTCAATTTCTCTCGTTGGAGTAATGAAAACAGTCGAGTTTGATGCGACGACAAGAAATATGCTCTATGCTAAAAAGGCGTCAAAAAGCGTCGATCAAGCACTGATTGAATCTATTGCCGTCGAGATAAAAGACATTTTTAGGGGCAATGGTAACATTTCTACACGTGCTCGTAATTTTATTTTAGCCAATCATTCCCTCGGAGATTTTGGTAGCTTCAAAGTTTCAACACAAGTACCAAATATCAGCACAGCCAATGCAGGTCCAAGATCGGTCGTTGAGGATGCTAGAGAGCGCGCATCCCGCTGTGCGAATCCAGCCATTAACAATGTTCCAGAACGTACCTTTCTAGAAATGTGCTTTAAATTAAATATCAATCCACAAGACGCACTACGCATCTTTAACTCTAATCAGACTACGCTTAAATACGCTAATGATGCTTTTGTATGGGCGAGGATAGAGCTGCGCGATGCACATAACCCGCTTGGTCAGTTGGTTAAGTTTAACGAAGTTGCATCGAAACCCTCTACATTTGCTGTCACTCATTGGGAAATGTATTGGTCGCATACTTCGAAAGCAAATAAG
>CAZBDM010000067.1:0-8524 GCA_964490675.1 uncultured Oligoflexales bacterium | reverse complement strand
TTATTCTCACAAGAAAGAACGCTTATACTTCCAGCCACTTGAGTGTCCTCTCGGCCCAACCTCCTGTAACTAGTCTCTAGCCACCGGTCTGACTTTCCCTAGTCATTGAAATTAGCAAGAAAATATGGTTAGCTGAAGTCCTTTTTGATCGTAAGGATTTTCCATGTCTGCTCGTTTTCAGCCGGGTTTTGGCAGCTGGGGATGTCTCCATGTTTTTTGTCCCCCTCAAAACGCATTAAATCTTGTGAAGTCTCAAGTCTGTCACGCATACCGCAAGCAGGGGCTTCAACCCTTTCAATGGTTTTTAAGTTCTGATCTCGATGATTATTTAGGAGAGCCTTATCCAGGCGATCTCTCGTTTTGTGATTCAGACGTTCTTGTAGAAGACGAAATCTTTGTCTTACCGGAAGAAACGTCAGGCTGGATTGCAGTGATGCCTCGTGTACTAGAGTGGTGTCCACCTATGCAGCATCCTCTGGCACTGAGTTTATCTGAGAGTTTTCCTGTTCTCTATACCCTTCACCTAAAAGATTGCTATTCAGAAGTTAGCCTTTACCAGAGGGGAAGTGCTCAGCAGTGTATCTTAAACGGACCTCAGAAACCGCCTATAAAGACACCTCATCCGATTGACTTTGATTGGTTTCAAGACAAAGGATCGGTTGTCCCCTCACAGGAGTTGGCTGAAGCGATATCAGATATCGAGCAATTTATCTCTCTTGCTGGACCAGATTCAAGGGGCCTTCGCGAAGCTTTCGAAGATGCTCCTTTGCAGGATTATGAACCCTCAAGTTTTCTGGTCTTTAGAAAATAGGAGACGTGATCTTATGACAGATAGCCATGCACTCAAATCACAAATGCCTTTGATCACTAATGTCACGGCGATTTTTTTGATTCTTATTGGATATGTATCACCGGTTTTTAGCAATCAGATTCTAAATATTGGCTTTTATGCTCTTTCCGGAGCATTAACCAATTGGCTGGCCATTCATATGCTCTTTGAAAAAGTACCAGGGCTTTATGGATCGGGTGTCATACCGAGTCGTTTTGAAGACTTTAAGACAGGCATTCACGACCTCGTGATGAGCCAGTTTTTTAATAAGGAAAATGTCGAGAGGTTTTTTTCTGAGCAAGCTTCCTCTCGACGTGAAATTGATGTTGAACCGTTACTTAGTAATGTTGACTATGAAATACTGTTTAATAAACTTCTTAGTGCTCTTTCAGAGTCTCCTCTCGGCGGGATGTTACAAATGATTGGTGGTGTAGGAGCACTCGAACCGATAAAGCCCTTTTTTGTCGAAAAAATGCAAGAGGCACTAAAAGAAATAAGTCATAGTGACACCTTTCAAAGTGCGGTCCGCAAGAGTCTCTCACAGTCGTTTGGTAGCGATGAGCTGATGAAGCAGGTCGATCACATTGTCGAGCGTCGACTTGCAGAACTGACTCCAGCGATGGTCAAAGGTATTGTCCAGAAGATGATAAAAGAACATCTTGGCTGGTTGGTTGTATGGGGAGGAGTCTTCGGTGGTCTTGTCGGCTTAATCGCTAGCTTTGTTATCTAAGCACTAAGAAGGTCGGGGGTTTGGTCAGGAAAACGAATGATGAATTCAGTTCCTTTACCTTCTTCACTGTCAATTTCAATACTACCGTTGAGCTCGTCAATCACCTCTTTAAGAGCAGCCATACCAACCCCTCTTCCAGATATTTCTGTAGTTTTTGGGGCAGTTGAAACGCCATCTAAAAAGATAAGATTATAAAACTGTTTTTTATCCCATGACTTGAGAGTCTTTTCGTCGACAAGGCCTGATTCAATTGCTTTTTTCTTAAGGCTTTCGACAGATATTCCTCGTCCGTCGTCTTTCACTCGTATCTCATAAAACCCCGCTAAGCGAACGATTCTGATGATAAGAGTGCCTTTTTGCGACTTACCCTGTGAAAGTCTTTCGTCGGTGGTTTCTAATCCATGATCGAGAGCATTTCTTAGGACGTGGACGAGGTTATGAATGACAGGAGTTGTCACCTGTCTCGCCATTGGTATTTCACCACCTTCGACTTTTATATTTACCGATTTATCCAAGCGCTCTGCAAGCTCCCCAAGTCGCTCAGTAATCGGTCGCAAGTATGTGATTGCTGGTCTATCATCGAGAGATTTGAGCCAGTCTCTAAACTTCTCAAGTCGTAGATGAGCATCATCGATTTCAAGGACTTCGTGTTTGAGTCTATTCACTTGCTCTCTTGTTAGTTCCATTAGACTTGATTCGTCTAGTTTCTCAAAGTCGACCTTTAAAATTTCGTAGTTCTCACTAAGAAATTTACTCATTGTATCGATGACAGTAATGATATCGTTAGTATCAATGTAGGTCTTTTCTTCAATGTCATGGATTAGTCTTGCTATATTATTGAGCCCCATAATTGAAGAATTACCCTTTAGCGTGTGCAGTCCTGAACGTTTTTTTCGATCGTTGTCAGAGCGATCCATCAGCATCGAGGCAAGAATATTTTTAGACTCTCTAACAAAATCGATAAAGGACTGCCTGTTTTGTAGAATCTTTAGTAAGGCTCGGTTGAGTGAGTTCTCTTCCTCAGCGGCAACGAAATCGGAGGTGTCATTAGCAGTGAACAGAATCTCTGTGATAAAGCCATCACTGTCGCGAATCGCTCTTCCAATGATTGATAAGATCCGCTCATTGACCTGAATATTGTCGGGTAGTTGATCAAAAAGCACCTCCTCTGGCAGAAGATCATCCAATATCTGCATACAACCGACTTCAAAGGCTACTTGCTCTCTTTCATCATCCATAAACTCAGTGATCTTTTTGTCTGCTTGAAAGGTATCACCAAAGAGGCTGTAACATGATTTTGAAAAGCCTTTTTTTATTTTCAATTCAGGATCTAAAAGAAAAAAGCCAGATTGGACGTTACTTAAAATCGTTTTAATTGTTTTAGTACGCTCTTCTATAATATTTTCGAGGTTACCATATTTATAGGCATTAATCACTGCGATTGATGCTTGGTCACAGAATATTTTCAATATTCTTTCATCTTCTTCGTTAAATGGTCTTTCATCGAGTGTATTATAAACAGAGATAACTCCAACGACTTCGTCATTATTTAACATCGGACTTGTTAAAATCTGTTTGGTTCGAAAACCAGTCATACGGTCAAAACTCGGATCAAATTTTGGGTTGTCATATGCTTCGATAACGTTGATCATCTTTTTGGTTTGAGCTGCTTCTCCACTTATTCCTTCACCAAACTTAATGCGTTTTGCTTTGATTTCGCCTGAATGTTCACCGCGCACCTGAGCGAATTCTAACTCGTCTGTGCCTGGTACACGCAGCATTAAAGAAGCAGCGTGAGCTCCCATGACTTTATGGATGTTGTTAAGAATAAATGACAAGACTTGGTCTAGTTCGACGGAAACAGTGGCAAGCTGTTTTGAGACGTCAAATAGTGCTTCTAATCTTTCAGAGAGCTGTCCAGACAAGTAACTATTCCTAAGATGCGTTTTTACTTTTCTAAAAATTCTAAACTTCGCCTTGGTCGTTAATCGGTATGAGACTCAATGATCTTTGTTTTAAGCATCAAAGCGGTTTCGGACAATGAAGTATTAACGGAAAAGATTAAAGGAGTTTTTTGACAATTTTCGTTGATTTAAAAGTCTAGCATAAAGCACAAATGGAGAAGTGCTGATTCACTCTGTTGTGGATGTTATTCGCATTATTTTCAAAATATCTAATAAAAACAGTTTTATATGCCTAGCGCGGAAAGCTTCGCCGATTAAGGCCACTCATTGTAGCTAAAATAGCAAAGACTTCGCAGGAAAGTCCTGAGTGAAAGAATCGGATCCAATTAAGATCTGCACGCAATTGTTTAAGTTTTTTATCGCGTCCTGACAACATCTCCCTAAATGCAGCTTTGACTTCCTTAGCAGCCTCTTTTAATTGTGCTTGAAGTTCAAGGGGGACGACAACAACATGATTCATGCGTGAGTCATTATCTTTTTGAGCATTTAGTAAGATTTGGTAGAACTCAATCAACTGTTCGTCAGTTAAACCACCAGAAAGAAGTTCTGCATTGCTGATAGAAAAATCCTGCTCTTCTAAAATTTCTGCAACAATGAATTGAATGAATGGAATCATTGTGGATACAATGACTGCCCTACCATTTCTAGGAAGACTAATAGGCTGGGCGCGATCTTCGTCGATCCTTAATAAGTATAAAGAAACTAAGCCGCGCAAAGGAGAATCAGTGAGATCAAGGAAACTCATCGTTAAAGCCTCTAAATCACGGCCGTGAAGGTAGATTTTCTTTTGCTTTAACAAGACTTTTAGGCTTTCTTCATAGCTCAAATGATCGAGACGTTCAGCAATATATACGGGTAGGTGAGTTGCTCCCATAACCGTCGAAACAATAGCACTATGATGACCATCTAAGATCAAGAGGACTCTTAGATTTGGATTTTCAGGATGCTTTATAACGACTGTCGGAACCGCTTCTTTAAGCCCGTAAACATACTTTGCTCCTGATTTCTTTTGAGATCTTAACTTGGATGAATCGATAATAGTCTGAAAGGGCTGGGCATCTCGTGCGCGGATTGCAGATGTTAAAGGCTCTTGAGCGTCAGGAAATTGTTTAAAAAGTTTTAAAAGAACATTTAGATGTGAGACTTGCAGCTGACCACGATGAAGTTGGTTGATAGGTGAAAAGAATCTCTCTTCTCGACGAGGTAGGTCCTTTTCAGCAATATAGGCGACGTCGATCGCCGTGTAACGCCTCTCAAAAAGATCCTCCAAAATAGAAAAACTAGCTTCAGCATGGACCTGACTGCTAGAGGCAAAGATAAAGATTATAAACAGACAGAGTTTCATAACTAGGTAAGATCATAAGGGTTTGAAAAAACTGCATTAATGACTCGAACGGAGGTTTAATATCACATTAGACAAGTCTCATGCAAATAACGAAAAATCTAATAAAAACTAATACTTGTACGGGCGATGACTGGCTGTCTGGTTGAAAAGCGAACAGCTTTTATTTGCGAAATATCATTTCGGGTTCTCGCTACTCATACCGATGACAACTAAGCTATTAATTATTATTAATTGGGAAAGAAAAGCCAATGGGATCATTCTTTGAAGACAAATCTGGATCGGTTATTACTATCGATTCTTCAGGTCCTGTGCGGCATATGCTTTCTGATGTCATCAAGGAAGTTGGCTTTACGAGTGTCCAGGGACTTCCCTCAGTGAAAGACGCTCTCAATATGATCGAGGTGGAAAGGGTTCATTGGATTTTGACGTCTGTTTTCTTCGATGAACCCGTCAATGTCTTTCATCTCTTGAAAATTATAACCGAGCATCCATCTCTAAAAGATATTAGAGTGACAATCTTTATCGAGGAGGAAGAAAAAGTCCACATTCCCACTTTATCTGAATTGGGAGCTTTCAGCTATATCATGAAGCCGTTTAACCGGCCGAGTTTAGTTGAAGCGATCCAAGGACAATTGACTTCGCTTGAAAATAATAATTGGGATACTACTCTTGTTGCTGCCGATCAGCTTCTTACATATCTAAAAGAGAAAGAAGCTCATCAGGCCAAATTTGATCTTACTCGAAATCTAAATAGACTTTATCCTGCCAACGTAGAGTATCTAATCGACATGGCTGAAGCGCAATTTGGACTTGGCCGACAAAGTGAGTCGAAAGTAACTCTAAAGCAGGCGAAGTTTATGTCGCCTGATCTGTCTGAAAAGATCGATGAAATTTCACAAAAGCTCTTCGAAGAAACCTTCGAAATCGATATGACTACAGAGGGTGGCTTTGATGTTTTAAATATTGGCGAATGTATCATCACAGATCCTGACGATGCCAGTCGAAAGGCTGTTGTTGAAATTCTTACTTCACTTGGTGTCAAAGACATAAAAGAGTTTGAAGACGGAGAAGCAGCTTGGTCATGGATTGTGAATCTAAAGGAACCACCAGGGCTAGTTTGCCATGAGTGGAGAATACCAAAAATCAATGCTCCAGTACTGGCTCAAAGAATAAGAGAAAAGTTTCCACTTGTTCCACTTTTTGTCATAAGCTCATTAATCAAGGATTCTGATTTACCACTCTTAGAAGAGATGGGTATTTCACAAGGGGTCAGTAAGCCAGTCGATAAAAAATTACTTCTTAGTAAACTGATCGATTTCCTACAACGTTTTAGACAGCCTAAAGATATCGAATCTAAGGAGAAAAAGATCAGACATTGTATCAACGCTGATCGCATCGATGAGGCGAAAAAGCTTTGGGAAGAATTTATTCAAATAGATAGTCTACCAATTGAAAAGAGAAATAGAGTTGAAGCTGAGCTTTCTTATGCAAATGGCGATTATCAAAAGTGCTGCGATTTGGCCATTGAGTCATTGAAAGTCGATAAAAACTCACTTTTCTTACTTAATCTCCTCGGTAAGGCTTTGATTCAAGTAGGCGATTATGAGTCCTCCTTGAAGTGTCTTGAAAGAGCTCAGCAACTTTCTCCAATGAACATCACTCGTCTCTGTATGATTGCAGAAACCAACTTAAATATGGGTAATGTTGAAGGCGCAGAGGAAGCATTAGACAAAGCTAAAAGTATCGATAGTGAAAACGAAAAGGTCAAAGAAACAGAAACAAGTGTCGCGATCGAAAAAAATGATCTCGATGCTGCCAAGAAAGTTATGTCCGAGTTGCACTCCATTAACTCTTTTATTGGTTTTATGAATAATAAAGCGGTTGCCCTTGCTAAGTCGGAGAAGTTTGACGAGAGCATTGCTCTGTATCGTAAAGTGATCGATGCGATTCCAGATCAGCAGCTCAATCTAAAAGCCGTCGTTTCCTACAACCTCGGTCTTGGGTTGGCAAAAAATGGCGATAATGAATTAGCCTCAAAGACCTTGGAAGAGACCATGGCATTTGGTAAAACCAAGGTGCATAGTAAAGCGCAATCGCTACGCAACAAGATAGAAATGTCGGTTAGGACAGGTAAACCTCTGAAGTTTGCAAGGGCAGAGAAAGCTAACGATTCAGCTGATAAAGGCGATCAAAAAGATACTGCAAACACTCCTACCGAAACAAATAATCGCTCTCTTGTTGCTACCGTACAAACCAACCCGGGTGATCTCTGTTGCTTTTTGGTTTTTAATAATCCTGAACCCAAAGACAATAAAGTTAAGGAAATGCTTGCCTCACTGCCCAACTTTTCCTTCCGCGGCACGATTGAACGTGATGCAACTTTCGGTGCAGATAAGAGTCTTCGTAACTAACTAAGATCTATCGACAGACGCTTCGTCTTTTTTAATGAACAAGTAAAATCTTGCCGAGTTGTTTGGTTCTAGTCCTAAACTATCCAGCAAAATCTGCCGCTAAAGATGGTAAGAGCGCTAAAGATAGGCCAAAGGAGATATAATAATGAAAGTCACTTCGATCTTTTTTTTCATAGGTATTTTTTATATAGAAAGTGCTTGCAGCAGTACCCAGCAACAGGGGCAGCAGCAAGAGCAGTTGAATGCTGATGAGCAAGGTTACCAAGGTCAATACGACGGAGAAAATGCCCAGTACGATGGTGAACAAGGTGATGAAGGTTATGACGAGTACACTAATAACGCTCCCGATGAAGCATACGGCAACGCAGATGGTGGCAATTACGGTCAAGCCAATGGGACGCAATATGACCAAGCCGTGCAAGGACAGCAGTATTCTAATCTTGGGGTCCAAGGAAACCCGGTCAGTGGTAATGGAGAAATGCAGCCTAACTTTGTGAATACGGGCTCTAACTATAACGACCCCTCAATGACTAACGTCGCCACCGATCCCGTTCCGACTAACTTACCACCGCTACCCACAGAAATACGACCAGATGCTAGAGTACGATATATTACGGCAGATCAAGCTGCTGTCTACTCGCAACAAGGTGGTGGAGATGTCTCAAGTTATTTGCCGAGAGGCGCACATCCGCTGGTTCACATGGAAGGCAACTGGTACGTCATATCTGAAGGGCAGTACATCAAAAGCTCAGATGTGTCAGATAAGGCGGTCGGACGATCTCAACCACCCAATCCTTGGCGTTAAGCAAGCTTACCGTATGGGCTCTTACCACTAAGAATGTTGGGGAGCTCTCTCCACTTACTTGCTACCTTCGCTTGCGGCTGTATCTTTCCCTCTTTGACTAGCAAATCGTGTAACTCTTTTATGTGATAAGAAGGCGCCGCGGGGTAGAGATGGTGGGCAAGATGATAATTGATCCCACCAAAAACGAGATTAAAAGAAGGTGAAATCCAAGACCTTGAATTGGTTTGACGGGTTTTTCCGGTATCAGCATGTTCGAGATAAGGCCTTAATCCTGACAGAAAAACTGTAATTAAGTAAGGCATCCAAAACGAAAAGACCATTGTCTTTGGAAAAAAGACTGTCAGAATTATGTATAGTGAAGTAATGGCAATCGAATAGAAAAAATGCCTGCCTAGCAGAATCTGTGGATGTCTTTCGGAATCGGCAGATCTCCAAGGCTA
>CAZBDM010000066.1:1617-13035 GCA_964490675.1 uncultured Oligoflexales bacterium | reverse complement strand
TCGAGATGGCTCTTGAGCTGTTTAAGGTCTTCCTTGGAAAGACCTTCCATATCTATCAAACGACTGACAAGGTTTACCGGTGCGCCTGAAAAGACATGATCGACAATATGATGGATCGATTTTTCTTCATAATCTTGACGCTCTATCAGTGGAGAATAAATATGAGAGCGTCCTTCTTTACGACTTTTTAGTATTTCCTTCTGCTCAAGGATACGCAAGATCGTTGAAACTGATGTATAAGCTAGTTTCCTGTCGCTATCTAGGTTTTCAATGACATCGTTGACCGTGCCTTCACCGAGCTGCCAAAGAATACGCATAAATTCGAGCTCAGTATCTGTCAGCAGTTTTTGCTGCTTGTTCTTCATATAAGCTTCCTTGTTGATTCATCTAAGGTAATAATAACTAAAGTCTTAGTAGATTGCAACTAAACCTTTAGTAGAAATTTCCGTCTTTCTGGTGCCTGTCTTTTTCAGCTTTTCACAACCTCTGATATTCATTCCATCAATAATCATGAGGATCGGTCTTATCATGAAACTATCTACCATCCCTTTATCTATTGGTTTATTAACTGGGTTCCAACTAAGATCATGACACGAAGGCTATTGGCATTGCCTTATATTTGATGACGACTTGCAAGGAGAAGTTCAATGAAAAATGACGAGACCCACTCTATGTTAATCGGCTATTTGGCCTGGTTATTCGGATTTATGGGTTGCCATCGTTTTTATTACGGAAAACCCATTTCTGGAACCATCTATTTTTTTACACTTGGAATTGCTGGCATCGGCTGGATCATCGATTTATTTCTTATCCCTTCTATGGATCGACAAGCAGACTTTAAGTTTGCTTCAGGCCAGATTGACTATAATGTCGCTTGGATTCTTCTGGTTTTTTTGGGAGTATTTGGTATCCACCGATTTTACATGGGTAAATGGGTGACAGGATTGATATTCCTTGTAACAGGAGGGCTTTTTACCTTCGGTTGGCTTTATGACCTATGGACTCTTAATAAGCAGATCACTGAGATACATTCTCAAAAGTGAGTATTATGATAAAAAAGCTAGATTTAGCAAAACAAGCGGCATCATTAAATGTCTCTCCCACTAATCCATCACGTGAGTACTAGTAGTTATTCAAATTAATAAGGTTGATGATATGACAATACAGTTATTAAAAGTATACGCAAAAGACCTGTCTTTTGAATCTCCTTACGCTCCAAATGTTTTTCAGGAAAATATTCAACCTAAATTGGAAGTTCGCTTTGAAATGAAGCAAACGAAACTTGCCAGCAACCAGTTCGAAGTCAATCTAGTCGTAACGATAGAAGCTAAAGGTGAAAATGATCAGATTGTTTTTATCGTTGAGGTGGATTGCGCTGGGTTATTTGAAATAAAAGAACTAGAGGAAGAAGCCTTAAAAAAAGTTCTGACGATTTATTGTCCTAATCAAGTTTTTCCTTATCTACGTCAAACGGTTGATCAACTACTCAACGCAGGCGGCTTTCCTCCGCTTATGCTCGCGCCGATAAACTTTGAGCAAATGGTTAAAAGCCAATCCTCATAGTCAAATTGACAGACCACCAGAGGACATGACGCTCTCCTCCAGTTCAACCGGGATCCGAAATTTTTTGAAAATAGTCCTTAATATCAACGGATTCGAAGTTCGGACGGGTGAAAGGCGCAAGGAGGAGTGAAACCGCAGTGTACGCGCTGGTACATGAGGATTTCACGACGACGAAGCAGCACATCAACCGTCTAGAAATTCGGATCCGGGTTTTAACAGCAGCCACAAACGGCCGTGCTGATCATGATGCTTACTTGCGAAAAAGAAACGAAACACTATTCGTGTTAAGATCATCGCCAAAGTCACCACTAAGACGACCATTCTCAAACCCTAGACCTACAGAAATAGCCGGATAATTAACGTAAAAATTGATACCAATACTTTGCTTGCGGCTTCTCCCGCCGTCGGTCGGCCGGGTATCTTCATAGACAGTGATAATTTCATCATCACTTTTCGAGCGGTATATTTTCTTTGCCAAAAGATCACTGCTGTAATCTATATAAGGCGCTACAGAAAACTTTTGTGTCACCGCGACGCCAGCCTGGACACGGCCTGCTAGGGCAACAGAAAAATAATCGATCGCCTTTGTTTTATCATCGCCTGATACTTCAGAGGTCTTATCGAATTCTTCATTTAATAATCCGGCATTAAAACCAAGACCAAATGAGACCATCCGCCAAACGGAAAGATGATAGCGGAACAGATACTGATAAGCGCTGCCGTCAATTCCCTCAACGTTCATAAAGCCTAACTGATGAGATAAGAAATTGGTCTGTTCAAAGTCTTTGATCGTTTCAACAGACGGAAGCTCGGCCTGAGGGTTATCTGTGGCCATTTCTACCGGAGGAGCATTTTCTTCTAGAGCTGAAGTTTGATCTTGTTGATCAGCGAAAAGTTGAGACGTCGAAAACACCAACAGTAAGACTAAAGCCGGTTTTCTGTGTTGTCTTTTTTGAAATCGCTTCATCGCTACAGTCCTTTCTTGCCTTGCCGAAGCACTGTGGTTGAGCCCTATGACCTCGACTGCAGTATTAAAATACAACATCAAGACTCACCTGTAACGCAAAAGACACACGATTACGCTCGATTTGATGAGAATTTAATGAACCAATTTTTGCATTGATTCCTGTAACATTTGAATGTGTGCTGCCTTTTTCAATGGAAAGAAAATGAAACCCTTAATCTTTACTCTTTTACTTTTAAACCTTGGATGCTCGACTTTCACCAAAAGAGAACTTCTTACTAAAGAAGACTACCGCTATAGCGAAGCATCTTTTCAGCGCTCAGATGTTGATGGCGCGTTAAAGAGCTTTCCCGACAAGGAAGCTGGTGGCTTTATCACAAGTGTTGAAAAAGCTTGGCTTTACCTTTTAGCCGGCAACCCCAAGCCAGACCTCCTTCTGCCGCTAGCTGCTCAGTTAGAAAAGAGAACGACGCTACGCATCTCAAAAGAAGCGCAGTCGTTTTTTTATAAAGAAACCGACGATGGTTATTATCCTGCCGAACACGAAGCCATTATCCTTCATCTTATCTTAGCGAGCTCTTTTGCAAGACTCTCTGATATCGAAAAAACAAAGGTCTCACTGAGAAAGGCTGGACTTTATCTTGAGACCGAGTACGGCAACTTCCGTCCTTTTGATGATCCGGGACTAAGGATGTGGCTTGCTGCCTTGTGGCTTCATGTTGGTGACTGGAACCAAGCGAGAGCTGATATCTTAAGGGCTTCGAGACTGACGGGACGGAAAGACCTTAAAATTCTTGCCGAAGCGAAAGATCCTCCACAAACTTTTGCAGTCATCTTCAGAGGTCCTGGCCCGAGGCCAAAAGGAACACTTTCTATGGCAAGAAAAAACCTCTCTTTTGAGGTCCTTGTCAACAGCCGAGCTCTCGGACTGAAATCTGACGACCTTAAAGTGTTAAAGGTACCCTTCCAATTTCCAACCGCCTACTGGTATGAAAGACACCAAGAAAGAGACCATGCGATCAGAGAAGTTCTCGATCAATCACGTTATATGGTGGAAGCTTCCGGTTACGGCGCCGCATCTGGTGTGACTTATCTTTCCGGAAGTCTCGCGGCGACCGCTGTCATCGTCGCGGGAGTCGCAGTAGGAGCTGCCATTGTTGTCGGAGGCGCTTATCTGGCTATACTCACGGAATCAGCCGAAATTGGAGGACTTGTCGTTGTGCTTGGGGCAGCTCTTGGGACTGCCATTGTCGGTAAAGGAGTGGATATTTATAAGAACGCTGAAAAGACCTCCGCGTCGATTCTAAGAAAGGGACTCGACCGTTCTGGGGGCTACCGCTTTGTGCGTTTTCTTCCCGATTATATTCACATGTATAGTGATCAAAAAGCCCACCAACAGCTTTACCTTATCAGTCAAGAAAAGAGCAATCTTTCGCCTTTTTTAAGCCTAGAGACATCTGCTCAGAAGACAAAAGTGCTGTTCTTTCACGATCCGACAAGCCGGCAGCTCAAGACTCTTTCTTACGATCATGGTGCTTGGTCGAAAAAAAAGTCTCTATATGAGTGGGCAAAATCAGAAGTTAAGTTGACTTTTGAACAAGCCAAAAGCTTTTGCGGAGATCTTAAAAAAGCTTCCGGAAGAAACTGGCAGATGGGCTCTTGGGAAGCGGTCCACCTAGATAAAATGCAAGGTCTCAGAGATTGGATCGGTCCTAGAGAGCTATGGAGTGCCCCACCAAGACAAAATCAGACAGCTTGTCAGATTATCCACTATGAAGACGGTGGGCTGTCACCTTTTGTCGATTGTCAGAGAACAGCCCACGCCATCTGTATGCTGAAAAAGCAGACTTAAAAGTAAACCTTTTGGCTCACTCTCCTTTTGTCTTTACCTGCGGCGCATTTTATCCGAAGCCCTCACAAAAATATGTTTTTTGTTGCAGTTTCTAGTTTGTTCTTTTGCAAGAAAATAGATCGTAAACCACCAAAATCTTGCAAATGATGAGGTATCTATTTTTCACGATCGACGAAATAGACCATCTGAAAGGAAATGGCGCTCTTACCCCAAGTAAGAACGCCAATCCAACTAGAGAAATTAAAGTAGATTATTCAGTCCAGGTCACAGACCCGTCACGATTAACAGTGAAATAACACTGTTGTTCATCAGTCGTTACATAATCGCCCGCTTGCGTTTCGGGATCGATAAGCGTTAAGAAGCGGTTTCCTTCGCCATGCTCGAAGTAAAGAAGCAGCATGCCGTCGTTAAGTCTGATGATCGTTTCGTCAAACTTTCCTTCGCCAGAAGGTCCACAAGGATCAATGAATTCTTTGAAGGCAAGCGGATGATCAGCGGCGTCTTGGCCGTCTTTACCATGTTTAATCGCGACTTCATCACCATCTTTACCACACATGATGATTGCACCATCTTCGACTTCACTAATCGTACAACCGACACCATCTTCGCCGTCTTTACCGTGCTCAACAAGGACCGGCTCGTCATCACCGCAGGTAATTAAAGCACCTTGCTCAACCGATTCGACCTGACAAGACATACCGTCTTTACCATCGACACCATCTTTTCCGTCTTTACCGTGACGAACAAGAACGTCTTCACTGCCAGAGCATTTAATCAATACACCTTCATCTGTTTCTTCTGTTTCACAGACTTTCGGTGCAGGAGCTGCGTCTAACGAAGGTTGCTGACATGCAAACTTGTCTTCAAACTTGACGATCACACCACCTTCAGCAAGGCACTGCTCCATATCTTCTGCGCTCATACCGCCTTTTCCGGCATCAGCACCATCAATGGTCGCTGCATTTTCTGAATTAGGCTTGTTTAACTCTTCGTAGGATGCATACTTTCCGCAACTTTGGGTAAGTAGAAGTGATCCAATGGCAACACTAAAAAATACGTAAGAACTCCCTAGGACTTTCATGATGAATCCCCTTTACCTTCTCTACATTTGGAATTTTCATAACTTCTGCACCTTTTAATAGCAATTATTGTGCCTTAAATTTAGGCAGTGATATCAGCAAAAATCTCGCTGGGTTTTGAGAACTGTGCCATATCCTGCTCAATTTTGTGGCACGACGCTCGATTCATACCAAGTATTACCGTAATTTTTTGACTGTCCCTCGAGTCAAAGATTCTAAAAATACAGATATTTTCTTAGTTTCTTTCTGATTTATAAAAAGCCTTAAAGAACGGTAGCTAAAATCCGATAGGGGCCAATTTGTTAATGAGAGATGAAAGGTGAGTCAAATGACGAAACAGCCTAAAAACTCAAAAGCCTCTTCGACAAGGAAGAGGCTTGCAGCAAAGATTAGTCGGTGAGTTCTAATCAGCTTTTTCTAAATCTTGACAAATCAGACCATCGGTATCCCGATAAGTCCTTAAATCGATGGTAGAGGCTTGAATACGGTCAGATAGACGCCAAATCAGGGGAGCACCACCAAATGGAAAGCACCGCATTTGACTTAGAATATAGAGGATATTTGGTCATGTTGTGGTTTTAAGAAAAAGATATGGATCAGTGAGTCACCACTTTGGTCGAGGCCTTCGCCCAAGCGGTAAGCATGTTTTTCTTTTGTTCGTCAGAATACTCAGAAACAAATGATCCGTAATAAGAAGTCTGATCGAGGGATCTGTAATAATCAACACGCAGCATAGAAGCTTTGACTTGATAGCCTCTCTTGTCAAAAACCTGAAGATAAACAGCGAAGGTTTTCGTCGCCTTTTCTTCTGCGCTTGCACCGTCATTCGGTAGAGAAATATCGCGCGCGAAACAGCTAAAGCTCATGCCCTCGAGTTTTTTAACGAGGGACTTTTCGGTCAAAGGGCATTCGTTAAATTCCCACAGGTTTTGTGCGGCAAGTGTTAAAAAGTGAGAGGTTTGCATGTACGCATGGAGAGCTTCCAAGTCTTTTATGGCGTCACGAGAGTCTTCGAACGCAGCGAAGAACTTTTCCTCTTCGTAGAGCTCTTCGTAAAGTTGATCCCAACTTGCCGATAACTCTTCCGCATGAACGGCCGAGTAGAGAAACAGGATGGCGCAAGCTACGATTAAAGTAGAAATGATAAGTTTCATCTGGTGTATCGCTCCACATAACAACGGTAGGACGGCTCTCTTAAAACAACTTCATAATTTTTATAATAATTCATATTAAAAGTCAAATTTTTAACGTTTTTATAGGTTTTTAAGTGGCTTTAAGGGGCACTTCTCCCACTCATTGTTAAGCGTTGGAAATAACCGGTAAAAGCCCTCTTTCTCATGGTAAGCTAAAAAGTTAGGCTTATCCCAGCTTGAAACACTAAGAATTTTACCTTCTTGCCCTTTTCTCGCCTCACCGAAGGGTACGTGGAAGTGACCAAAAATACCGTGCTGACAACCAGAGCGGTCAATCCAGTCATTGGCGGCCTCAAGAAGTCTGTCGTGATCAAGAGTTCTTGTGTCATCCATAGCTCTCGATTTAGCAGCCATCGAAAGAGCAAAGCGGTCTAAAAAGGCCTGCGGGACCATCAGACCACCAAGCTTAAAAAGAGTTGAGCGCGTGATCGCCAGGTAAAGATGATAATGCCAAGGTGACAGAAGCCGGTCACCGTGGGTGAGAACGAAGGAAGAGCCGTCTTTTAAGGTGATTTTTCTCTCAAAATCTGTGACGAACTCAACACCCCGCCAGCCGATATCTTCGATAGAAAACTCATGATTGCCTTGGACAAATAAGACCTTTGTTCCCGCATCACTGAGTTGTGTGAGTCTTTCCCCAATCGCATGGTATTTTTTTTGAAAGTAGCGGCTCGAACCAAAACAAAAATCGAAGATATCACCGGTCAGAATGAAGTACTCGGGGCGACTGTCTATAATCTTTTGTAATGAAGATAAAAAGAGAACCGTTTTATCTTCTTCACAACCCCTTAAATGGCAATCTGATGCAACCATTAATTGTGCGTCTATTTTCTGCAACTTGGCTCCTCGACCTTTATGACCAGAGGCAACTTTAACTCATCAACGATCTCACCGATACCCCCCGTATGGGAAAGCTCTCGAAAAAACTCACCTTTCACTGGCTTGCGGTGGCGGTCCTGCGGCTACTATTGACGGCTTCACCTGCCTATGGTGATCTTGATTTTGACCACCAACGCAATGCATTGCCAGGAGCCCGCGCCTCTGGGCTTGGAGGGGCCTACACCGCCTTATCTGAGGAACCTGAAGGGGCTTTTTATAATCCCGCAGGACTTGTTTACGGCAGAAGTCAAGAAATCTCTCTTTCTGTCAACAACCGGCAAGTCAGCGAGGTGACCTATCGGGACATCAATGCTCTTAACGGAGAGGATTTTGTCGAGACTTCCGACACGTTTTACCCAGGATTTGTCGGATCGACCTACCGATTTGGCAAGGTGACTCTCGGGTGGTCTTACGTAACCTTAGACGCTAAAGACATCGATCAAACCGATGAGTTTCCAGACCTCAACAATCAAGAAAACAACTTAAAAAGCTTCAATAGGACACACCAAGAATCAAACAATTACTTTCTTGCTGGCGGCAGCCTGGCCTTTTCTCTCTCTAAAACTTTGTCCTTTGGTGTTAGCCAGTACTACTATAGGCGCTCCGTCTTAACCACCAATCATCAGCTTGTGCAGTCGCTGACTGATGGCTTTCTGGTGCTTGACCAAAAATTTACGACGGTTAACGAAGGACTCAACACAGTCGTTGGTCTGATGCTGCGCTTTGAAACAGTGTCTTTTGGTCTTTCGACAAGATTTGGCCGGGCCATCTCAAACCGCACGCAACTCCACTCAGACACAGTCGCTTATTCCGGAGATCCAAATGAGTCTCCCGCTGTCGTGACGTCTGTGTCTAGCGTGGAAACAAATGATGAGGTCAACCCGACGACGATTGGCTTTGGATTTTCTTGGTTTCCAAGCAAGTGGTTTCTGGTGAGCAGTGATGTGTTTTATCATGGCGAGGCCAAGCGCAACCTCGGTACAACAGACGCCTTTGATCTCGAGCCGACCTTTAACTACGCCTTCGGCACGGAACTCAAGTTAGGCCCCCTGATCGTAAGAGCAGGATACTTTACTAACAATTCTCAAAACAAAATCCCCGACGAAAACGAGGTCAACCAACCCGAGCACGTCGACTACATCGGTCAGTCACTCGGTGTTGCCCTTGCTGACGGGCTTTGGGAGGGTGGTTTTGGCGTCGTCCAGCAGATCGGCAGCGGAAAAGCTCAAAAAATTGGAGACGACACTGATATTCAAGATGTCGAGGCTGAATCAATTAGCTATCAGCTTAACGCCAGCTACGGCCTCAAATAAGCCTTTCGGCATCTCTAAAAGAGCAATTTCTACCGAATTTTTAGCAAACTAGCTGTGATGTTAATTTTTTTCAGGTTTTACTGGACATCGATTAATAAACTTGCCAAATTCTGTCTCTTCTGGTTAGCTAAGGTCGCTTGAACCATTATGAATCCCGTTTTGGAGGTCATACATCCCATGTCAGCTTCAGTAGAAGATAGAGTAAAAGCAATTATCGTCAATCAACTTGGTGTTGAAGAAAGCGCTGTCGTCAGCAAAGCAAAGTTCATCGAAGATCTCGGTGCAGACTCACTCGATATCGTAGAACTTGTTATGGCTATGGAAGAAGCTTTCGGTGTCGACATTCCTGACGAAGAAGCAGAAAACATTCGTACGGTTGACGATGCTGTAAACTTTGTAAAAAGAACAGCTGAAGGTTAATCAACCCAACCGATCATCCAGGGTTGGAGGATTCATGCAATTTCAAAAAATCGGTGTGGCTTCCGACCACGCCGGCAAAGAACTCAAACAAATGGTTCTTGATTTCGTCAAGATGCTTGGTGTCGAAGTGGTTGACTACGGTGTCGCCCTCGAGACCGACAAGTCTGTCGACTATCCCGACTACGCCGAACTGGTCGCACAAGATGTATCCGCTGGAAAGATCGACGGTGCGATTGCTATATGTGGAACCGGTGCTGGAATGTGTATAGCTGCCAACAAATATCCAGGCACAAGAGCTGTTCTGGTCGTTGACGAATACACCGCTAGCATGAGTCGCGCTCACAATAACGCTAATATCATTTGCCTCGGAGCCCGCACGCTCAATCATCACCGAGCCGTCGACTTTGTCAAAATCTGGCTTGAAACCCCATTTGAAGAAGGTCGCCATCAGATGCGGCTTAACAAAATTAGAGAAATCGAAAAGAAAACCTTTCAACCGACATAAAGGACGGACAGTGGAAAAACCCTGGAGCATCCTTCAAAAAGTAGATCCTGAAGTCTTCTCAATTATCGAAGCGGAGTTTGACCGGCAGTCAAACGGACTTGAAATGATCGCCTCGGAAAACTTCGCTTCTCTGCCTGTGATCACGTCCATGGCCAACGTCATGACCAACAAGTACGCCGAAGGAAGACCGGGAAAAAGATACTACGGAGGATGCGAGCAAGTCGACCGGGTTGAGAATATCGCCATCGACAGAGCCTGTAAAATCTTCGGTTGTCAGTTTGCCAACGTCCAACCGCACTCCGGAGCACAAGCTAATGCCTCGGTTCTCCTTGCCATTGCTGATCCAGGCGATAAAATCCTCGGTATGGACCTTTCCCATGGCGGGCACTTAACGCACGGATCGAAAGTGAACTTTTCAGGGGTTTACTACGAGTCGCACTTCTACGGAGTCGATCCTGACAAAGAAGTCCTCGACTACGAACAGATCCGAGCCAAAGCTTTAGAGATTAAACCAAAAGTTATCATCGCTGGCGCCAGCGCCTATCCGAGAATCATTGATTTCTCTAAATTTAGAGAAATTGCTGATCAGGTCGGTGCGCTCCTAATGGTTGACATGGCGCACATTGCAGGACTTGTCGCTGCAGGAGTTCACACTAGCCCGTTTCCGCATGCGCACATCGTGACAACAACGACCCACAAAACCCTAAGAGGTCCACGTGGCGGCCTCATCCTTTGGAACGACGAAGAGCTTAGCGCCAAACTCAATAAAGGTGTCTTCCCTGGTACCCAGGGCGGTCCTCTCGAGCATATTATCGCCGCTAAAGCCGTAGCTTTTCACGAAGCACTCAGTGCATCCTTTAAAGATTACCAGATGCAGGTCATCAAAAATGCCAAAGCCCTTGCCGAAGGGCTCACTGACAAAGGCATGAAGCTTGTCTCCGGTGGCACAGATAATCACCTCGTTCTTCTTGATCTTTCAGGAACTGACGTAAGTGGTAAGGACCTCGAAGCGGCTCTTGAAGCCGTAGCGATCACCACCAACAAAAACACCGTTCCAAAAGAAACGAGAAGCCCCTTTGTGACAAGCGGTATCCGCTTTGGCACACCCGCGCTTACAACCCGTGGGTTTAAAGAAGACGAGATGCGTAAGATCGCCACATGGATTGAAATCACTTTTAAGAATATTAACGACCAGGAAAAACTTAAAGCAATAAGAAGCGAAGTCGAAGACCTTGCGAGAAAGTTCCCTCTTTACCCTGATTGGATGTAAAGGTGAAGTGTCCCAAATGTGGTCATGCTGATACGAAAGTCCTAGAAAGTCGCATGTCTAATGATGGAAGAGCCATGCGGCGCAGGCGTGTTTGTCGCCAATGCGATTTCCGCTACACGACTTATGAAAAAGAAGAAGAACTGGTTTTTAATATCAGAAAAAAAGACGGCCACGTCGAACCCTATCATCGCGATAAAGCACTGAGATCAATCCAAGTCGCCAGTCAAAAACGTCCGGTAAAACTCGAAGAGCTCGAATTTATGCTTTCTCAGGTCGAAAGAAAAGTGATCGACGCCGGAGAGAAGACAATCCCGTCATCAAGACTTGGCGATCTCATCATGGAAGGTCTCCACGAACTCGATCAAGTCGCTTACATCCGT
>CAZBDM010000066.1:0-1607 GCA_964490675.1 uncultured Oligoflexales bacterium | reverse complement strand
GTCTACAAAGACTTTAAAAACCCCAGTGAATTTTTAGAAATCCTCAACTCCTTAAGGTGATCGCATGTTTACAGGCCTTGTCGAAAAAACAGCATGCTTAAAGGCACTTAATGAAAATGCAGAAAAGATGACCGAGTTCGTTTTTTCGGTTGAAGGCCCTTACGAAACGAACCTAGGTGATAGTGTCGCGGTTAACGGCTGCTGTTTGACCGTGACTCAAAACGACAACGGCCTGTTGCACTTTGATGTTTCAAAAGAGACTTTAGCGAAAACCAACCTCAACCAACTCGCCGTCGGAAGCGAGGTCAACCTTGAAAGAGCACTCGCTCTCGGCGATCGCCTTGGTGGCCACATGGTATCAGGTCATGTCGATGCACTCGCCACTGTAGAAAGCGTTGAAAAAGATCCTCAGGGCTGGCTTGTCAAAGTTAAAGTCACCAAACACTACGCTCATCTCATTATAGAAAAAGGCTCAATCACCCTCGATGGTGTCAGCCTTACGATCAACCATGTTGAGGATCAACAGGAAGGCTGCATCGTTGATCTTATGCTGATCCCAACCACTGTTGAAGAAACCAATCTCAAGCACCTAAAGACCGGCCTTCATCTCAACGTAGAGTTTGATCTTGTTGGTAAGTACATCGAAAGAATCACAAGAGCTCACCGAAGCTAAAGAGCTCAGCGAAGCCTCAGTAAATTCCAATGTGCAAGGCCGTGAACGTGGAGCGATTTTTATAAGATTTGATTATTGCTAAAATATGTCTTGAATAGCTTGTGCAATCACAGACTTAAGCTTCGACAGAAAGCATGGCTGTAAGAATAATTTTGCTCTTAACCAAATATTTTCAAGACTGTTTTTAAGCAGAGTGATACACCCTTAGTAAGACTGATCTAAAAATTAAATACGGGAACACACATGAAGCAAACGCTCTTTGGCTTGGCGTGTTTTATCGCTATCTTCAATTCTGCACAATGTTTCGCTCAATCCTCACTTGATAAAACTTATGAATCCCTGATGAAAAAAAATTACGACTACACCGTCTATGGAGTGGTCTGTGAGGTGCTCGCCAAAGACATGATCGAAAAATCATACCCAAGCGACCGCTACAATATCGTTATCGGGATTGCCTATAAAAACCGTCGCCGTACAATTGGAGAACTAGATCTCGTGATCTTAAGAAAAAGTGACGGCGAAGCGATTTCAGTCGGTGAGGTCAAGTGTGGCAGGAATTTATCGGCCACCCTCAAAAAGGCTAAAACCCAGCTGAGACGCTTTCACAGTTATAGAAACAGCGACCAGCTTGATCGGCTGACCTTCACTGACAATCACGAAGAATACAAGCCACGGCAGTTTGACGGCCAAATCAGCTACTTCAGCGTTGCCCAAAGAGGCGCAAAAGATGCTGGTTTCACCTTTGAAATCCCCATTTCCCACAAGGAAATCAAGTCTTTACACGAAAGACTCAAGAGCTGTCAGAGCCACCCAGACTGCCTTAAGCGCTACCGATAACTGGCTCTCTCCCCTGCCAGAAAAATCATTTCTTGCCCCACGGCCTGCCGTTTGATAGGTTTAGGGGCTTTTTCTATAGATTGGGAGCCCCCAGATG
>CAZBDM010000065.1:7752-13059 GCA_964490675.1 uncultured Oligoflexales bacterium | reverse complement strand
CTTTACGCTCGCCTTGACCGGATGGCGGCTCTAGAGCCCGCTTTTGTTGACATAACCTGGGGAGCCGGTGGAAGCAACAGCGGCATAAGCCTCGAGTTAAGTAAGAATATTCAGAGGTTTTTCGGACTTGATGTCATGATGCACTTCACCTGTACCAACATGCCAAAATCGGAGATTAAAGCCGTTCTTGATCGAGTCAAGGATGCTGGCGTACGTAACATCCTTGCTTTAAGAGGTGATCCTCCCGCAGGACAAACGGAGTGGGTTGGTCATAAAGACGGATTTAACTACGCTTATCAGCTCATTGAATTTATCAGAAAAGAGTATGGTGACTATTTCGGTATCGCTGTTGGAGGTTACCCAGAAGGTCATTTTGAGTCAGAAAGCAAAGAAAAAGATACTGAATATCTTAAAATGAAAATCGATGCTGGCGCTGACTTTATTATTACTCAGCTGTTTTACGACATGAACGAGTACACTGACTTTTTGGAACGCTGTCAGAAACACAATATAGATTGTCCCATTCTTCCAGGCATTCTTCCTATTCATAACTACCATCGGTTTTTGAAATTTACCGAGTTCTGTCAAATCAACGTACCTAGTAACATTAGGCAAGATCTTGAACAGATAAAAAATGACGATGAAAAAGTCCAAAAATATGGGATCGATCTTGCCGCTGACATGTGTCAAAAACTGACTGAAATCGGTGTGCCAGGGATACATTTCTACACTCTAAACTTAGAGACACCAGTGGTCGAAACACTTGCAAAGTTAGATGTGATCAAAGAAGCCCGACAGAGACGAGACTTTCCGTGGCGCAAATCTACCTACGGAAGCCGCCGAGAAGCCGAGGAAGTGCGTCCGATCTTTTGGAGTAATCGCCCCAAGAGTTATATCGCACGGACCATGACTTGGGATGATTTTCCAAACGGCCGATGGGGATCTTCCGAAAGTCCTACTTATGGAGCATTAAGTGAGTATTACTTGGTGAGAAGAGGGCTCGGCTTTAAAGCACAACGCGAAAAGAATCTAGAAATGTGGGGAGAACCGAGCCAGCTTGAGGACATATCTGACACCTTCGTGAAGTTTTGTAAGGGAGAGATCAATCTCCTTCCTTGGTGCGAAGTACCCATTCAAGCAGAGACCTCAAGGATCAATGATCAACTTCTGAAGATTAATCAAGAAGGTTACTTGACAATTAATAGCCAACCGCAAGTTAATGGCGTCGACTCAGCTGATCCAGATGTCGGTTGGGGGGGAGATGGCGGCCGTGTTTACCAAAAAGCCTACATTGAGTTTTTCTGCTCCCCTGAAAATCTTGAAAAACTTCTTAACAAAGTCAATGAATTTCCTTCGCTTACTTATCATGCCGTTAATTTAAACGGAGATTCTTACACTAATCTAAGCAAAAGCAGCATTACTGCCGTGACTTGGGGAGTTTTTCCTGGTCGAGAGGTTATTCAACCGACAGTTGTTGATCAGGAGAGTTTTTTGATTTGGAAAGATGAAGCCTTCACCCTTTGGAAAGAGGAGTGGCAATCACTGTACTTAACAGAAACCCGCTCTTTTGATCTCTTACAAAAAATCTACGAGAATTTTTATCTGGTGAATATTGTCGAAAACGATTTTATCGATGGTGATGTTTTTAAGATCTTTTTTACCTAAAATGGTAACGGGCCTTACAAAAGATCCCCCCAGAACTTTGTAAGGCCCATATAATCTTCCCCGAGACACCGTCCCACCAAATCACCCCTGGGTGACATGTTGTTCACACTAAACTGAAAGGCCGTTGCCGTCTGACCCTAATAACTCATATTTACTCGAAAGTTACGACAATAAATTTCCAACCACATGATATCATTTGATTTATTTTTGACTGACCGGCCAAACCACTCCTCCAGGAAAGTGCTTTCTTAAGTCGACGAGCATAAAAAACAAAAATGTATCGAGTCCTTTTAAAGCGACGCAGTTCTTCCGATCGCCGTGTCTTTGCGTTTTTTGCTATTCCCTTTTAACGACAACAACTATGATTAAAAGTTGATGTCGCAGCTTTAGAGGACGGGTTATGTGGCAAGCTTTTAGTATTTCGATTCTATTTTTCATATTTTGTCAGCCAGCATTCAGTAACGAAACAAAGCTGGAAAAGATTGAAAAGGGGCAAATAGATCCTAAACTTCGTATTGAAAGTCACAAGGCTGATAGCGAGGTTCTAGAAAGGGTAAAACACTTCCCCTACTATGTTGGAGAGGAAATAAAATTTCGCGCCTACCATGAAACTGCGATTTCAAAAGTTCTCGCCGGCCATTGTGCGATGAAAATCAAAGAGCTTCGTAAAGTCGCAGGCCGTTGGGCGATGAAGTTTCGTTTGGAAGCGACCTCAGCTGAATGGTATGATTGGGCGTTCGTTCTAAAGGATTATGTCGAGGGCTATTTTGATATAGATAAAAATCAAACATTATTTCTCGACCTAAATAAAAAAGAAAACGACTACCGCCAATCGAAGCAAATTGAATTTAATTATTCGGAAAGGATGATTATTGAAAGAGATGACACCAATGGTAAAAAGAAATATAAGCAATACGTTTTGCCGAAAGAAGTCGTAGATGCATATTCCATCGTTTTTTTAATTCGTAGATACGATCTCAATGGCAGTAACGATATTAATTACAATATTTATGCTGACGGTAAAGTATACGCACTTTCCGCAAGAGTGGAAGGACACCCCGAAATTGAACACCACGGGAAACGGGTGGCGACTCATAAGGTCAAAGTTCTCACGAAGGTGCAAGGAGCTCTCGAACAACGAGGCGGCATCTTTGTCTACTTCACTAAAGATAAGTTTAAAAAACCGATTAGGGTCGAAGGTGATGTAAAAATTGGTCAGTTTGTTCTGGAAATGGAAGACCAAAAGGCATCCCACTAGACCTTGAGAGTAACAAAAACAACCCGTTAACATTCTCTCTACAGATTTTCCCTAATAGCTCCGATAAGAATTGTAATATCGGAGGTTTATGATGACTAAAATAGTCGGGATTTTAGCTTTTTTAATAGTAAGTGTTGGATGTTCGGCAGAAAACTCGGCAGAAGAAGAAACGCGGACCGCACAGACCACATCTAGTGACTCAGAAGCAACAGAAGAAGACAAAAAGGACCTAGAAGCTAAAGACTCCCAAGTGCAGAACTCAAAAACAGACTCCGAAGATCAGAACAACCAATCGCAGGACTCAGACGGTCTAGACGTCAAAAGCTGCAACCCTCCAGAAGGAGTAAACAACGCGCCTGAGACGACAGAAGAGTTTGTCACCTTTCTAAACGCACTGCCCAAGCCTACAAATCTCTATTGTATTGTTTCAGCTCTTAAAAGACCTCTTAAAGTGCAAGCCACAACCAACGGCACAAGTGCTCAACCAGCGAATGGTATTAATAGCCCACGCATCTTTATCTCATTCGGCAACCTAAGGATTTCTGTCGTACCTGATGGTGAAAGCAGTAAGGCTATCGAAACAGGAGAGATCCTTACAGGAAATGCTCAAGCATCAATCAAAGGAGATATTCCCCTTCCCATAAGGGAGGATCTAAAAGCTTCTGATCCTTATAATAACCTCTACAAAAACGGCAATATGCTTTGTGGAGGCCTCTGCCATAGAAACATGACTGAAGTCGTCGAAGACTTTGGCAATGGAGTGGTATCGTACGCTTCTGAAATCCTTTCCATCTCACCCAACGATGAAAAAACACTCTTCGATCTGAGGCTTCTGCGTGATGCCTGCGAAGACAATAAAAAACCAATCTGCGATTTTTATCGCTCACTTTTTGATCACGGCAAAGTTGAGTCGTTTAGGCTTTGAACAGACTCTAAGATACTGAAGACAAAAGATATTTATTCATAATTTATTTAAATTTAACAAAAATGATGTATGAGCCCTGCGTGGTGACAGAAACAATTTGCGCAAAGGGTTATTCCATGGAAAAAAATCGACGTCAGTTCTTAGAGTTTATGGGCTTAGGGACTATCGGTGTATCAGCGGTTATCTCTTCTCCTAAAGTCTCTCAAACAGTCTTGGCTGGCCCCAAAAGAGACCTGACCTTCAATCCAATTGAGCCTTCGTCGGCCGATAAGTTTGTTCTCGCTGATCATTTTAACTATTACCCCATCGCATCCTGGAAAGATCCACTGAACGATAAAGGAGATCGTTTTGGTTTCAACAACGATTATATCGGCATCCTGCCATTCAAGGGCAAAGACGACGAAGCGATCATGTTTGTAAATCATGAGTTTCCTCACCCTTTAATGGTGGCCGGCTTTGATGGCAAAGGCGAAAAGTCAAAAGAACAAGTCCTCGAAGAACAAAAAGCCTTAGGACTCACCATCATGAAGATTAAAAGATCTTCAGAGGGAAAGTGGACACTTGTCAAAAACGATCCCATCAATAGACGCATCGATGGCACAACAGCAATTCCTTTTGCTAATAGTGTCGAAGTCGCTGGCTCCAAAACAGCAATCGGTACCTTCGCAAACTGTTCAGGGGGCATAACACCATGGGGAAGTGTTTTAAGCTGTGAAGAAAACTACCAGGACTACTACGGTGATGTAACCCACGACAGTGAGGGGAAGGTCTCTTGGAACAAAGAATCGAAATTCGGTTGGATTAATCATTTCAATAGAAGACCTGAACACTACGGCTGGATCGTTGAAGCTGATCCTTTGAGTGGTGCTGCAAAAAAACTAACAAGCCTTGGTCGCTTCGCCCATGAAGGCGCGACCGTTACAACAACGAAAGATGGTCGCATCGTTGTATACAGCGGCGATGATGCGAAAGCGCAATGTTTTTATAAGTTCATCTCCGACAGCAGCACAAGTCTTGAAAAAGGCACCCTATATGTCGCAAACATTGGTCTTGGACGCTGGATCCCCTTGGATATTGAAAAGACACCGATACTTAAAAAGCATTTTAAAACACAATTGGATGTTTTGATTCATACGCGAAAAGCAGCAAAAATTGTCGGCGGTTCACCGCTTGATCGACCTGAAGGCTGTGCGATTAACCCATTAACCAAAGGCGTCTTTTTAAGCCTTACAAATAACACAAGCCGAGGAAATTATTTTGGCTATATTGCAAAATTTGAAGAGGACAACGCTGATCATGGCTCGCTGACATTTAAGTATGGTGCATACGTTGCTGGCGGTCCGAAGACGGGGCTGGCCTGTCCCGACAATATAGCTTTTGACCGCAGAGGAAATCTCTGAAAACTATGGCCTGATCAAGGAGCAGGTTGCAGAGGCAAAGGCCTTCTATGAGGTACATC
>CAZBDM010000065.1:2731-7742 GCA_964490675.1 uncultured Oligoflexales bacterium | reverse complement strand
CGCAGAGGAAATCTTTGGATTACCACTGATATTTCCGACTCAAAGATTGGCAAAGGGGTTTATAAATCGTTTAAAAACAACGGCCTTTTCTTTGTACCGATGTCCGGTAAGGATGCAGGAAAAGTTTTTCAAGTTGCATCTGGCCCTGTCCAGTCTGAACTAACAGGCCCAGCCTTTTCTGAAGACGGAAAAACACTTTTCTTATCCATTCAACACCCAGGTGGTAAGACAAAAGATTTGACCAAACCGACAAGCCACTTCGCCGCATTAAAAGACGGTATTCCTCGACCTACTGTGGTCGCAGTAAGGGGTCCTATTTTAGAAAAAATGATCAGTAGTCACTAGATGGATCAAAACGCTACGCACCGTGCGTAGCGTTTTTAATCATTGCTGTCGTTGAGTATCAAGTTTGCGATAAAGATGCAGTCCCATCCCATGCTGTGACGCCATGCTTTTTCTTCCTCATCGCGTTCCCAACTCCACTGACTACCAGGGTTTTCGGTGACATAACGATCATCAGAAAGCACCTGACATTTTGACATCAACATTTTGGAAATCTCACTCTTCCGAGCTTGTCGCAAATAACTATAAAAAGGATTTTCAGGTTGTTTATCTGACAACACTCCTATGGTTCGCTTTGTCTCAAGAGAGAATATTTTCCGAATAAGGCTATGCACACCGTAAAGATGGAGGACATATCCTTTCGCTGCTCTCGCTTCAATAGCGAGAAGAGAATCTCTATTGATATGCCTAAATCTTCTCATGGGGATGGTCGGTTCAAGACCGACATGTTTCCAAACATAGTACATTAAGCCGAAAAGTTGCGGCGTGATACTGCAGTGAGCTTTCTCACATGCAGATAGAACTCCACCAAATTTATTATTTTCCATCCACTCATACCATTGAGAGGCAGAGTCTTTGTCTTTCGTCACGGTAAAATAAAGAAGAAGGCCTAAAACGTGATCCTTTGAGAATGAGCCACTCTTATGAATGACCTTCTTACCTATGTGAAGAGGTGACCGCCGAAACCTACCGTTATCCTCTTGAGAACGTTTGATGGCATCACAAGAAAACGTCTCCCCAGAGAAACAAAGAAGCGCATTAAATAAAATCATATCCCCCGCAGGTTTAATATTGTCTTCAGGGTGACAGGCTTTTTTAGACGGTGTGATAGGGGAACACTTAAACACGTCGCTGTCACTGACAAGGCTCATCCAATCGTTTCTCTTTTCGAGCAATTGATGAGTGCTATTATCAGCAAAAGAGAGCTCAAAAATACTGAGATTAACGATCAATAAAAATATGTATTTCATCGTCCCCCCTTCAAAAGCTTTCAGTTTTGAAATATTGAACCGTTCTGGGAAATTATCTTTTTACCGCTTAATTTCGTCATTTCACTGTAGCGACTCGCATAAAAAAAGCTAGTTCGAACAAAAAAACAGCGCGAATAAAACATGTATTTTTAGTCTTTTATGTCTTTGTCTAAATTTTTTTTCTATTTCTGGCAAAGATTTTTGCGGAATATCCTAAAGTTTAAAAATGAGCCTCCCGACAAGACAGTTGAATTCTCTGAAATGAGAGGCGTGACAACGATTTTTATCAATTCCCGAGGGGAGGGAGTGCTGTGAAACGGATGTATAAACTTTTTCCAATGCTATCATTGCTCATTATGCTGCCACTGGGATCCGAAGTATCCGCAAAGGGTGTACTCAAATGGACCGGCTGCGGTATTTCGAAAAAAGCTTTTATGAATAAGGCTGCAAAAATTTACGAGCGCAAAACAGGCATAAAAGTAAAGCTGAGTGGTGGGGGTGCAACCCGAGGAATTAGAACGACAGCTTTCAGTTTGAGTAATCTTGGCGGGTCATGTCGCCATTCCCTTCCGGGAGCTTTCAAAGGTTTTGAAGAAGGCGCTGAAGATGGAGTCGTCGCAACGGTTGTGGGTTGGGATGCCATCGTTCCGATCATGCACCCAGCAAACCCGGTGAAAAATATCAGCACTCAGCAGATGGTTGACATTTATAACGGTAAGATCACTAATTGGCGCCAACTCGGTGGACCAGATGCCAAGATTGAAGTCCAAGCGAGAAGGGGACATTTGAGTGGTGTCGGTCTTGTGTTCCGAGAAATTCTATTTAGACTTGATCCGCACAATTTCGGTAGCTCAACATCAGCAGAAAGCTTAAAGTTCCGAAACGTAACAACCTACCATCCTAGTTCTGGACCGCTTGAGAAAGCCATCGAAAGAAAAAAGTGGGCCTTCGGCGTTACAGGTATCAGTAGTGCTCGTAAGAGAAAGGTAAAGATTCCTAATCTCGACGGTAACCCAGTTAACCAACAGAGTATTCTATCTGGTCAAGTTTCTACCTTCCGTCCACTTTATCTTATGACCAAAGGTGTACCTTCAGGTGAAGCTGGCAAATTTCTTAACTGGCTTCTTTCGGACGAAGGTCAAGCGATTATCGAAAGTGAGCAAACCGTGTCTGTTCGACAAGGGCGACAAGTTGGCCTGAAAGATAGGTACAAACACTGGCACAAGAAAGATGAGATCGTCAACTGGAACAGCATCTAGACTTTATTTAAAACAAGTCAAAAGGAGCTCTTCTTGAGCTCTTTTTTTTTGTAAGCCGCCTTCGACTAGGCAAGTCAATCCCTTCTGAAAGAGCTACTTCTCCAATACAATTAGTCTATATATTCTTTCGTTTGATTTTTAGAAAAAGTCATGAAACCAAATCTTCTTGTCAAGATCAGCCTACTTATCGGTTCCGTCAATTTTTTTGGCGTGGTCGGCTATATGACTATCGAAAAATGGGATTTCATTGACGCTCTTTATATGACTGCGATCACCTTATCTACAGTTGGATTTGGTGAGGTTATCCCTTTGAGTCCCGAAGGCCGAATCTTTACCGTTTCACTCATATTTATCGGTTTGACGACTTTTGCTTATGGCTCCAGAGCTTTTATTCAAGAACTTGCGACAAACCTTCAAGGCAGAGGAAAGAAAATTATGGAAAAGAAAATGCAAGATTTAGAAGACCATACAATTGTTCTTGGGTTTGGTCGGATGGGCAAAAGTATTTGTGAGGAACTGTACCGTCACGGTAAAGATTTTGTTGTCATTGAAAAACACGAAAGATCGGTTGAATCATTACGTAAGACGAAATACCTGTGGATTATTGGAGACGCATCTGATGATGAAAATCTTAGAAAAGCCAATGTTGAAAAGGCAAAAAACCTCGTTTCCGTGGTAGATAGCGATGCTGATGGTCTTTTTGCTGCAGTCGCAGCACGATCATTTAATCCCGAAATCCATATCGTCGTGAGAGCATCCAGTGAGTCCGCCAAAAAGAAAATGCTTCTCGCCGGAGTTGATGAGGTTGTTCTACCCTTTATTATGTCCGGCGTTAAAGTTGCACAAAAAATTGTAAATCCCGATATCGAAGAGCTTTTGGAATTATCAGGTGTCGACGACGCTCATAACAAACTGCAAATTATCGATATACATGTTAAAGAAAACTCTCCTCTTGCTGGTAAAAGTCTAAAAAATTGCGGCCTAAGAAGAGATGGATTTATTGTTGTTGGCATCCGACTTAAAAACTCACAGTTTGTCTTTGCACCACGCGCCGACTTACAGTTTAGCATCGGCGACACGCTCGTAGCCTTAGGTACAAAATCATCCCTTTCTGAAGCCAAAGAAGTCGTTAATCGGACAGCTTCTTAACATCGCCAAATGAGAAACTCTTGGCAGTCAGATGGCTTTTTTTTCACTGCCCCGGGGCCGTCAAACTAGTTTCGCCTCCCCCTCCAATGGTTATGGTAAGTTCATTTTTCTATCATCCCATTTTAATTCCCCAATTATTTAAAATAGTTAGATTCAAGATCAGTCAACTGAGCCAAAAAACTTGCAGCTTCGACCACACCCATCCGATACCAAGCCTGGGATTCTAATATCAAACTCGATAGTTAGCTTATGAAACTTGCAAAACTTCTCATTCTTCTAAAAGTCTACCTGCTGCCTGATCGTAAGCAGTCTAAAGATCACCATAAACTCGTTCGATTTGCCCATCGGGTTGGTTTTTCTTCCCAACGACGTCACCCAATTCTTAACGACTTGCAGGATGATACAGTCAAGGCCTTAGATGATGATTTCACCTGCAAAGAACACGAAGAGGCGCAGGTAGAGAGACTGAAAAAAGAGCTTTTTGATTTGTTTGAAAAAGCTGTGACAAGCTTTGCCGTAAGCGACTTATTAAAGCTCTATCATTACACGAAAAAGATCAATAACACGAAACTATTTGCCGATTTTTTAGTTCTCGTATCGCCTGGCTACGAGAAGGGGACTTACTCGAAATACAACATGGGTCTTATCGCTCTAGGGTTTTTAAACTTCTCTTTGGATCCTGGCCCGATTAAATTCGCCGTTATCCTTACTGGAGCTTTGGGCAGTCTGGATGAGAAAGCACTCCAACCTTTGAAAGTATTTTCAAAAGTCGATCAGTTAAGGGACTACTGCTGTTTTATTGTGACTAATGAAAGTAAATCTCCTGAGCAAGATTTTTTAAAAATCATTTCGTATGGACCACTCGTCAATCAATCTTTCCAATTTGAGCTCAATCTAAAACTCGTAAAACAGACAAAAGCAGAATGGCGGAGCCCTCTTGCCCATCTGCTTCTTTCACAGGGCTATAAACCGAGTAAAAATGAACCGTCCAGAGCAAAAGAGACCTTTCAATCCTTAATTCATTGGTTATCTGATGAAGAGTTCCTTGCCAACCAAACTTACAGACATTTTTTATCCGATATCACTTTTTATCTGATTAAAGACTCAGAGAATCAAAAAGATCCAATCATCGAGTGCGACAAAGACCTGAAGATCATTGAGTCCTATGTCGAGCGCTTATCTAGCCTAGAGAACTTTGATCGCATCGATGAATTACTAAACTTAACCTTTCTTCAAGATCTGACTCAAAGACTCCTGCAAGATCATCTCCTTTTGGGAAGAAATGTCATT
>CAZBDM010000065.1:0-2721 GCA_964490675.1 uncultured Oligoflexales bacterium | reverse complement strand
GAATTTGACAAATTGAGCCTATACGGTTGGAGTGAAGCTAAGCTGAAAGCAATTAAAAATCAAATCGACGAGATATTTTCTCATCCGAAAGTCTCTTTCTTAACAAAAATTGAGCTAAAAACCGGCGAGCACTTTATCGCTGCTGATCGCTGCGCACAATATTTGGGTATCGATACCTTCGGGTTTCGGCTCGATTATATCAAAGACCATCCAGATGACTTAACCCTCTGGAAACTGCTTGTCGCTTATGAAGATCCTTGGGTGGAGAGAATTGTCTTTTCTCAATTTTTGAAGTTATTTATACCCCTGCTTGATCATAAAGAGAAGATCAATTCTAACGAAGACAAGGTCAAACAGATCCTGACTCTCTACCACAGAAAGTTCAAAGACTTTGATAAAGAGGGCACCATCGAAAGAAAACTGGTCTCATATAAAGACGAACCAGAGAGTACTGAGTCATCAACAAAACAAAATTAATTTAAATAAGAATGACCATGTGCGATAGCTTTCAGTTTTATATCACGACTCTTTAGTCTCACATCTCGCTCAGCCTTCAGCCAGGTTTCAGCCTTCTCACTAGCGGAATAGGTCTTAGGATCTTCTTTCAAACTAATTTCCGAATAGCGCGGCTTACTCAACGGAGATAGCCAAAGCGATAGGCCCGGAATCGCCCATTCTTTATCTTTCATAGAATAACCTCTAAGGATTTATCTACTCGCACTCTAAGCAAAAGGAAGAAAGAGCTGAAGCTAAGAAAGACTGAAATGTGAGATTGAGCTACTGAAATGAAACACCAGAATGATTAAGGCGTGAAAACACAGCGAAAGCCGTTGGCTCCGTTTGAGGAGTTACCCATATCGATAGCAAAAGCGTAAATCCCTGAATTCTCGCCATCCCCTCTTGAACCCCCACGCTGTCCATATCCACCATTTCCTTCTGTCCCTAAAAAAGCCATGCCAATACCGTGAGAAGAGTTCGTCCAAGTGTTGTTCACAGGTAAAAAAGCTTCCCCGGGCATTGCCGAAGATGCTGACAAGCTACTAAGCTCTTGCCAACTACCAACAGCCGGAGTTGGCTTATCTGTGACTACGAATAAATCAATCAAATCATGTGTATTACCAGCCATATCCCAGATAACGTCATCGTTTTCGCCGAAAAAATGAATGCGTCTGAGATCGTGCCAATCACTGAGACTGCAGTTGCCAACGACACTCAGGCCGGAACATGAGTCGTTGTCATCCATACTCGCTGGCAAAAAAGCACCGCCATCTGAATGACCACGATTGACCCGCCCATTCCCCACAACACCGCTACTCCAATTATTGGGATGAGAAGCGATTTGATCAGCAACAATCATCCACTGCGTGTTTGAAATAAGACGAAAGCCTGCACCCATATTTTGACAATGCGTCAAAGCTTCACTAGGTCTAATCCCTCTCCAAGGTTCACCACTCGCTACAGACTCTGCGAGTCCCGTGTCAATATTCAGTTTCATTTCATACTTTGCAACGCAGAAAGGCGCTACTGTATCGAGCTGAGGATTGACTGCAATGAAATTCTCAGGACAATCCAATGAAAAGACTGGCGAGTCCTCAAAGCAAATAGCGGTATCCTCTCGCTCCTTTAAACAGTCTTTGAATGTTTCGTTGTTTACTTGATCGTTAATTTCTTCAATGTTTTCTTCTCTTTTAAGAGATTCACCATTATAAACGATGATGAAATCTATTCTTAGGAATTCCAATCGATCTGCTGGCGTTAAAAAATCGTAGCGATTGGCTTCGACTAGAAGCTCTTCAAAAGAAATATATTGACCTAATTTTCTGTCAAAAATTTCCCATTTAATTTCGGCACCTGATGGAAGGACCGCTAGAACATTTTTGGATTTCTCAAAGATAGAGCAGTTTACTTGGACTGTTTTTTTCTTTTGTGTAGGGGCAAGGTCACAGGTTAAGTTAACGCCATTTATCCAAGTTGGCAAATCGGTTCTGTCCTCTTCAGCAACCGCATCTTCTTCATTAAAGTCTTGTTGGGGTTGTTCGCCGGAAGTTTTATCTATTTGACCACTAGCATCGGAATCGGTTTCAGAACGTTCAAAAAAGTCGACATTCGAGCAAGCCATGCCAAGAAGAGTAAATGTGAGATGTATTGCCACTCTTTTCATAAAACCCAAAGCCACCCCTAATTTAATACCAATGAATCTCTTCGTCATCTTTGGCATTGACTTCAATTTTGTAGGTATTGGGTCGGAAAATAGATGAGTTACAGCAATTATTACAGATTATGCCGGCGACAAAAATATCCATTTCTTAGTCATTGTGGTACTCAACAAGGTCTTTGAGAGGCTAAGGCATCATTACTGGAGTCAAAAAGGCCATCAGAGTCACCATTGCTATCACCACCAGTTGACTCTCCTGGTTGCTGATTGTCGTTAGGAATAGAGTCATCAAATGGATTTTGAGATGAACTCCCTTCGCTAGCGCTCTGATTTTGAGGATTTGTGTTAACAGCTACAGGATCATCCGATCCATTTGGGTTTTCGCTGAAGACCTCACCAGGAGAGCTTGGGTCTTCATAAGCGATGTCTTCTTCTAATACTTTATCGTGCTGGGGGGGAATAGCCGGGAGACCACCAGAGGATTCCTGATTATCGATGGAAGACAAGGCAAGAATGGGAATAACACCGTTTATCGAAATAATCGACCCGCTATCTTTTTGGTGAAA
>CAZBDM010000064.1:0-13089 GCA_964490675.1 uncultured Oligoflexales bacterium | reverse complement strand
CTCCTAAGCTCCGGTGAATTCATTGTACTGTGCAAATGACTGATAGGACCCCAAACATTGTGCATCTTACGGTTGATTGCAGCCAGTGGCTCTAAAACAGTTTCCCAGCTTACCTCAGTCGCCTTTTCAATTTCTTGAAAACGCGCCTCGACTTCCTTGAGCGTTTGCTTCACTGCTGGTACAACGTGTTCGGCCTTTATGCGGCTAAAAGGCGGTAGACCATCAAGACCAATTAGTGGATTTTCCGTATCACCCATTAGACAATCCTCTCTTTTACGTTCCATTATGGCGAAAAGCCTTAAGGGTCAGACTATCAAGCCCAGCCCACTTTTGTCACCTGTGATTTTGGCGGTTAAAATAGATAATTTTTGGAACGGGGTCCTTTTCAATAACGTCATCAAGGCTTTTTTGACTGGTGATGTGCGAGGTTTCCGACGTCAACTCTGCTAGGTCAATGATTTGGTATGAGGCTGGAATCTGGAAAATTCTTGGATTATGACGGGTTTTTGCAATGCTTTTCGTCCTGGTTTTGCGTTTCCCTTTGCGCAATTGACCCTTTTCATCACTTTTCTGAAAGCTTCCATCACTGGCCAAGACAAAGCCACCGAAAGATTGCGAGTCTTCTTTTATGCCCTTGTAGAGGGCGCGCGCCTGCGGCTGACGGATGAGTTGTTTGCTTATTTCTTTCCAAAAAGCTGTACGCCAGTTTGGTACTTTTCCGTAGCAAATCGTCTCGTCGATCATTTGATGACTATGTGACTTTGCATCGATTTTTCTCTCAACGGTGAACTGTCGCTTTGCTACCTTACACTTTCTGCCGGCTGCTGCTTTCATCTTCTTTTCGGGATTGAATTGATAATCTTTCAAGGACAAACTGAGACGCAGCCCGTCTGAATAATCCAAATTTGAGATTGCTGCTGCAGGCGAAACAAAAAACCGCGCCATAAAATTTGTGGGAACCGATTGACAAGATCCATTCTGGAGCTTTTCGATGATCTCTTTGTTTTTGATCTGATACTGACCAAGCGCCTTTAGATGTCCACTGGTTAACTTTGAGCACACGTAGAAGTTCTTACCATTGAATAAATAACTAACCTCCCCATGTTTCGAGCTCACCGTCAGCTTAAATTTTTTATCGTCGATATGCCAAGTATACTTTGCCGTTTGGGTCTTCTGATTAATCTTTGTTTCGACCACTTGATTCACCGTAAATCCAGCAAACAAAGGACTTTCTGACATTCCTAAGACGATACAAATAACACCGGCAAACCTGTTCATCGTAAACCCCAATGTAAATACTGTCAGCTTTTCACCATCTTAACACAATCCTTCAGTAGCAAACATTGGCGAAAAAAAAGAGAGCATGCTCACAGAGCATGCTCTTTTGTCAGAGATCACATTATTCGCTAAAAAAATCTAGAAAAGGGAGACAGGTTTAACCTTTCCTAGTAGAAACTCTCTTTAAGTCAACAGGTTTAGCCCTCAGGTCTCTTTGGTTGACCGCCAAAGACAATATGTGTATCGAACATTTTTTCGTTTTCTTTAGAGAGATTTTTTTTAATCATATATTCAAAGACTTATACCCTATTAATCCCAAAACCATACTTTTTTGAGTGTTTTTGGTGATTTTTTATGTGTATCAATTCCTGCAGCCTACCAGCCTTAAACCCCTGGAACTATTAGGTATTAAACGGCCTCAGCCAAGACTGTCTAAATAAAACACAAAAAAATCAGCCCACTTAACTACGTCAAATTGACATAAATTCTAACTTTCACAATTGTACTGTATAGTTAAAGAAGAATTGCACTACACACTTTTTTTATAAAAGAGCTAAATTTTTTGGCTTCAAACTCCGAACAGTTGCATTGGGGAGTGAAAATGGCAAGGACAAAGTCCAACAAATCAATCATCACGCAGCTGGCGGACAACATTAAGCCTTCGAGCTTTCTCGATTATCGCCAGTACTTGAAAAGCGTTTACACTGTCAGTAAAGACGAATTTGGAAAGTCATACTCCTATAAACGCTTTGCAGAAGATTTGGGCTTTGGTGCAACGACTGTTATTCATCAAATCATCAAAGGCTATCGCCCGCTAAGCCTCAAGGCCGCGGAAAAGGTCATTAAAGCACTCAACCTCAAAGGAGCCGAGAGAAAATATTTCTTAAAGTTAGTCGAGTTCACCAATTCGAAAGCGACAGCCAAGAGAGAAGAGACATTTAACAAACTCATTAGCCTTAAAAACGATGTCTTGCCATCAGAGTTCGATAAGGATTGCCTTGAGTTTTTCTCAGAATGGTATCATCCGGTCATTCACGAACTCGTCGGATTGACCGACTTTCAAAATGACCTTGGCTGGATAGCAGGCAAGCTTTCCCCCGCTCCCCGACCGGAACAAATCAAAAAGAGCCTCGAACTTATGCAGAGACTCGAATTGATAACTTTTGATGGAGAACAAGATCGCTATATCCAAACCAATAAAAGAATCAGCACAGGCCACCGCGTAAAAGGCCTAGCTTTCGTCGCCTATCATCAAAAGATGATTGACATGGGCAAAGAATCACTGACCAAATCCAAAGGTGATAAGAGAGACATCAGTGCCTTGACCTTAAGTATCGACGAAGCGACATTCCAAAAGATTAAGACAATGATCCATGACTTTCAGATGAAAATTTTAGAGGTTGCCGAAGACGTTGAAAGTCCAGATCGCATCTATAATGTAAACATGCAACTGTTTCCATTTACCGAGGAATAGGATGAGAGAATAGGAAAACCTATGAGACTTTCGTTTAAAACAAAATTTACAGGTTTGTGGTTATCGTTTTTACTAACGGTTTCTTGCGGAATCTTAGTCGGCAACCCAGAAGATGACGGCGACTCTGCAGGAAACAACCCTTCAGCCAAGAGCAACGACCCACGTGATCCGATCACAGCAGAAACCAGCAACGAGCCAGACGAGACAATCCCTTCTTCAGGTGCAACCAATAACGAATTCGTATTTCACCTGACCGACGCACCGATCGATGACTTATCAGCAGTCTTCGTCAATGTTGCAGGATTAAAAGTAAAACCATCGCAAGGCGAGTGGATTGATATCCCTCTTGTAGAAACTGCAGAGATCAATCTGCTTTCTTACCAAAACGGAAATGCACTTGCATTGGCTAAGATCGATAGTCTTCCCGCCGGGGAATACAAAGAAATCAGGCTTATTCTCGACCAGGAGACGCCAGCCAGAGCTCTCGACCTCAAAGACCAAGATGTCATCCTTGACGTACCAAGCGGAGATACCTCTGGCATCAAAATAAAAGGCTCATTCACGATTGCTGAAGATCAACAAGGCGGCGATTTCACAATCGACTTTGACCTGCGCCACTCTCTCAAGAAAAGCGGAAAAGACAGCTACAAGCTAAAACCTGTGGTGAAAATTGTTTCCAACACTGACGCTGGTTCAATTGAAGGTGAAAGCACTGCCGACCTCGTCTGCGCCTATCCAAACGACATGGAAATCCCAGAAAGCGAAGAGGATTGTGAAAGCTCGCAAAACTCCGCCAAGATCAAGGGCGGAAAGTTCAAACTCGCTTTCCTTCCAGAAGCAACATACAACCTCAGATTCTTTGACGATGAAGGTGAGCTCATCAAGACTCTCGAAGTGGCAGTCAAAGCCGGTCAAGCCACCGAGATCACCGATAAGGTGGAAACCGATCAAGAGAATGACGAGGATTAATCAAAGCGCTCTTTTTTGTATCGGAGGCTTAAGGCCTTCCATGCAGGAGTCTATCGGGGTCACATGAGCGCACTCCCATTTGACGTCCTCCTTCAGCTGAAGCAAGAGGTTTTCGCCAACATTCTGATAAAAAAGGAAAACTGACTTTTTAAGTCAGCTTCCCGCCAAACGGTAAAAGGTTTTTCTCTAAGACAAACTTTCGAAATCGTGCTTCAAGCTCCAATCTGAATCGGTAAGTTTTCTTGCATCCAGAGGAGCGTTCCCCCTTTGACATTAATAGGACGCTTAAACCCAGCTTCAGCAAACATCATTGCCGCTTTGTAAGAACGTCCACCCGAACGGCAGATAAAGTAAATTTCTTCGTCTTCTGTGAGATCAAGTTCGTTTTTGATATGTTCGGGATTGAGTTCGTAAAGCGGGTAAAGCTTGGCTTCTGGTGCGTGAATCTCTTGGTATTCTTCCGGCGAGCGTACGTCTATCAGTACGACTCTTTTATGGTGTTTTTGAGCATCCTCAACTTCATGCGGAAGAACTTCTTTAATGAAAGTCATGATTTTTCCCTATCCGGTTATAGACTACGTATGCGACAAAACGAGCTAGGCTCTTATCCATTCAACGACCGTCTGAATTCAAGATTTGTACCTGTTTTTTTTTCTGTCATTACAGAGATTTGTGCATTACAGCGAAAAGCCGCCGATTGGAAGTTTCAAGACGAATCAACATTGAGGCGACGACATGCAACGCGTCAGACAGCAGCTCAAACGCTTGTGTTAAGCGGGCTTCAAGACTTTGTTAAGAAAACAATGCGGTCGCTTTTTCGACAACCCTGCCAAAACGGTCGATATCTTCATCGTTATTGTAAATATAAGGCGAAACCCGACTCGTGGCCGGCACTCCGAAATGCTGCATCAGAGGCTGTGCGCAATGATGTCCCGCACGAATGCAAACTTTGTCAGCATCTGCAAGTGCCGCCATGTCGTGAGGGTGAACAGCTTCGTGATAAAACGTCACAATACCAACCCAATCTTCACCTGGATCGGCAAAAGTGCGCACCTGCGACTGACCCTTTAGAAATGCGAGGGCCTTATTGCCAAGTTCGATATCTTTTTCGAGAAGTTTGCTGCGGTCTAAGCGAGCAAGATAGTCTATAGCCGCCCCTAGGCCAATGACCCCAGCGATGTTTGGCGTGCCTGCTTCGAACTTATTAGGTAGCGGCGCCCAGCTCGACTCTTCAATGGTGACTTTTTCGATCATATCACCACCTCCCTGGTAAGGAGTCATCTTATTGAGCAGATCCTCGCTTCCGTAAAGCACTCCAACCCCGGTTGGACCAAGCATTTTATGGCCACTGAAGGCATAAAAATCACAACCCAAGTCTTTGATATCAATGGAAAAATGGGGCACAGCCTGAGCGCCATCGACGACCGTGACCGCACCGACAGCTTTAGCCATAGAGACGAGCTTTTTAACGGGATTGATGTAGCCTAAAACGTTTGACACATGAGTAACAGCGAGAAGCTTTGTCTTTTCGCCAATGACTGAGGCGGCTTTGTCAAGATCGAGGCGATGAGTCTCATCGAGAGGAATACTCTTGATGACCGCACCGGTTTTTTTAGCAATAAGTTGCCACGGAACAATATTAGAGTGATGTTCCATCGTCGTTAAGACAATTTCATCACCTTCTTTAAGGTTATCCGCTCCCCAAGATTGGGCGACGAGATTGATGCTTTCAGTCGTCCCCCTTGTAAAGATGATCTGATGACTTCCTTCAATTCCCAAGTAGTCTGCCACCTTTTTACGAACCAATTCGTAAGATCGCGTCGCTGATTCACTGAGTTCGTAGACACCGCGGTGAATATTAGCGTTTTGAGTTTCATAAAAACTCTCGATCCGCCTTATGACTTGGTCAGGCTTTTGACTGGTTGCCGCGCTATCAAGATAAGCGACCCCTGTTTTAAAGATCGAAAAGTCCGACCTCAAGTCTTTGCTTGGATCGGGGAGCTTGTTGTCGGTTAAGCTAAGGTTGCTAGAGGAGTGGGAATCTGTCATCAAGTTGTTAAAGCCTCGCACGGAACGACCTCCCTAAGTATGAGTTAGGAAGAAATTATAGGAGAAGCAAGATTTAATGTCTATTAATTTGATAGACATTGGAGGCTTGCTCTTTATTTCCTATAGCTTAGCTTTTTCGGACGACCAACCCAAAAACCAGGTCAATCCGCTAAACCACTAAAATCACTAGAGGGCTTTCCCTTAAAAAAACTAGCATCACAGCAAGTTTTCTCTTAAGCTTAGCCGCTCTGGTAACAAGCACTTAGAATCTCAAGCGATCGGTAACATTTTTTAGAAAAGATTCGAATCTAATGACGAGCAGCGAAGACAGAAATGCACATTGGTCCGATTTGATGGCCAAGGCGCAGAAGGGCGACAAAGCTGCTTATCAACAACTGCTTAGAGAGATTCAAAAAGTGTTACTGGCTTTTATCAAATCCCGCTTACCCGATACAACATCTGCAGAGGACATCGTCCAGGACATTCTCATTGGCATTCATAATTCGCGACACACATACGATCCGAGTAAATCCTTTTCGACCTGGATGTTCTCAATTGCTCGCTACAAATTTATCGACCACGCTCGCAAGTGGGCGCGCACTGACAAACGCCACGTAGATGGCGAAGAAATTCTTGAAACGATAGCTGCCGAAAGTGACCAGGAAGAGGAATCGCCTCTTAAAGACGAGCTTTTGGAAGCGGTTTCAAAACTACCCGAAAAGCAACGCAAGACAGTGACGCTTTTGAAGCTAGAAGGGTTTAGCGTCAAAGAAGTCTCACAAAAAACTGGAATGAGTGAGTCAGCCGTGAAGGTGACAGCTCATCGTGCTTATAAAACCTTAAGGAAGAAATTAGCTTGGCTAAGGACCTAAAAGACCAGTCGCTGATCGACCAGCTTGTCGCTGAAGCGGAACCCGTTAGAGCGTTACCATCGCTACTGAAACGGTTGGCGCTATGGCTACTTGCGGCTTCTACTTGTATCGCCATTGGTGTGCTTTGGTTCGGCATCAGACAAGATCTCGGCATCGCACTAATGAGTACGACTTTTATTGTCGAGACTTTAGCAGCTCTCGCTTTGACGGTCGCTGCCGCTGCCGCTGCCTTACTCCTATCAATTCCGGGCGAAACCATCAAACCAGCACAAAGGTGGGCCATTTTTATGTCGATTGGCATTTGGGTGACGCTGTTTGCGGTGATGTTTTATCGAGGAGCGCCCATGCAGTTTAACTTCGCGTCCGATACACGATGTTTTTCTAACATCATTATTTTAGGGATTGTTCCAGGTTTGGTGCTTTTCTTTTTGATCCGACAGGCTGCACCCACAAAACCAACCATCATCGGTCTGTTGTCATCTTTAGCGACAATTGGTATCGCTACTTTTGGGATGGCTATGGTTTGCCCAGACGATTCCGCTTCCCATAGGTTTTTTGGGCACTTTTTTCCACTATTGATTATTGGTGGTCTGGGGTCTTTGTTGGGTCGTTGGATTTGGAAGTGGTAGAAAACAAAGACCCCTTCTATTTTACTTATTATACCTCACGCAAACCGCATCAGCCCAATTTCCAAGACTGCTATTACCGTACTGTCCTTCGGAAAAACAGCTCTTACCCCAAACAACACCGAGAACATTAGTTTTCGCCCCTGACTTAGCGCTACCATTCCAAGTGGCACGCCAAACAAGACCTGGTTTATGGTGCGCAGCTTTTCGAGCTTTACGATGATCTGTAATCTCTTTGCCTTTGATACGCCTTAAAACTTCGTTTGCCGGCATCCGTGCGCTACCTGTACCGCATTCTATCTCGATTGCTTCTTTTTTAATGTAAAGTTTTAAAGTATCGCCATTCTCATCTTGCGCTTGGTACTGAATCACCTTCTTATCAGCGTAAGCTTCTTGCATCAAAAACAGCATCGAGCCTATCGTTAAAAAAAGCATCTTAAAGCCAAATTTTTTCATTATCACTCCTTACCGATCCAGTTCGCACTCCGAAAAAATAACGAGAATTCTTTTAACCTTAGAATATCTTCCTGTTATAGAGAATACCTCTGTTAATGCTTGATCGCAAACTTACCTTTCTTTTCGACAATAACATGTTTCTTTTTAATCGGTGAATACCCTTACTAGCCTGTAAAATGGCACAACAAAAGAAGAAATTGGTGAAATTCAAAGCGTTGTTTGGGTGAATTTAAAGCTCTTTGACTTGCTTAGATTTTCTCTACAGTGACTTTCGAGGATAAAAGATCGTAAGCACAAGTGAGCAACTTAAAAGCCTGTTCATCGCCACCAGCGCGATCAGGGTGCATCTTGCGGGCTAGCTCCTTGTAGCGACTTTTTAGTAAATCTGCTGCCGGCATATCGCTGAATCCAAAGACCTTCAAAGCTTGCCTTTCCTGGGGAGTCAAAAGGCGAATCGAATGTGCCGCCTGGCGTCTTTGGCGAAACTCTTGTCTCATATCCGAAGCGCGCTTCTGGCTTTTAAATTGCGCATCGCGACTACGGTCGTCTCTACTTTGTTTGATCTGCCAAGCCCACAGCCTCTCACAGTTGGAGAAGAGCTCCTTAAAGCACTGATCAAGCTGCAATCTAGTGGTTAAGTACTCTTGTTTTACGTTGCTTAAGAAAGCCTCGATACTCGGACTCTGAAGGACCTCTGGTAAGGCCTGAGGCAGATCATCAAGGCGCAAACTATCAAACTTCTCTGGCAGCACAGCCGCTGCTTCAAGATTACGATTGAGATCGAGAAGAATCTTCCAAAGACAATGACCTTGATCTTCAAAAGGCAGCGGTGAAATCTGTCTGTTTTGCCAAAGCTGCAAAAGCTGACGCCTCACTTTGATCGCTTCTGAGCGCGGATAACGCCTCATCACTGGGTCTCTCAGAAGGGCCATCGAGAAAGGTCCTGAATTCTGCCCCCCAGAGATTCTAAACCACGCTGCTTCCCGGTCGGAAGGCAAAATCCCCAGTCTAACCCGAAGAGTTTGTTCGAATATCTTTATCTCGCGCTTCACATCAGTGATGCGATCCGAATGAGGTTTGTCGGGATGGACGAGATTTGCTTTGAGGGCAAGGACGAACTGATTGCGAACGTTAAGCTGTTGAGCAACAGAATCAAGACATTGCGCCACCGACCCTTGACTAAGGATCGCGTTGATAAACCAATCCTGAGGCGGCTTAACCTTTTCAACGCGGCTTTGTGGCTTGTCTTGGTTTGCCATTAAGGTTTTTTCTCTGTCTCAAGCTTCTCAGCCAACTGGTTAAGCTCGTTCGCAACATTGCTGAAGGCATCACCCTTGCGCAGGAAAACGCGCGAGCCATATTCACCATTTCTTAGGTTCTTAATGACCCTGGAGAACGCCACCGTTGGACCGACCAACTTGTGTGTATAAAAAATGGAAACAAAAATGTTCAAAAATAAGAATACCACAGTTGCAGCGACCAGCCATAGCCAAGCGTCGCTCATATAGGAGTTGAAGAGTACTTTTATTTCGTCTTCGACATCGGTAAGAGCCATAACAATATCGGCAAACTTTGCTAAATTCATATATAAAATCAGCATGATAATCGCCGAAAAGGCAACCGCAAGCAAAATTGAATAAAGACCCAATCTGACCTGGACGAGCGGGTCGATCAGTAGATTTCTTAAACTTCGTCTCTTCTTTCCATCGTTGGTTTGAGCTACCTCTTGCGTCACAACATCCTCCTATCGCACATGAAACCTGCCACTCCGCCGCTCTTTTCTATCCTGTTCCTGAGACTTTGCTGGCTTGCAAAGCATCGGACAGCCAATTGATAACTCTGTGGTTATTAATATCAACATATCATATTTTGGCGCTATTCCGTAGCATTGCTTGCTTGCTTTGACTGACTTCCTCTGGCTATGATGGGGGCTCGATTTTTTGAGTCACACAAAGGAGAGAAAACTATGGGACACGGACTATTCAACGTTCCAAAGCCTTACAACGAACCGATCTTAAGCTATGCCCCTGGATCTCCTGAAAAGGCTGCCATCAAAGAAGAACTGACGAGACAAAAATCAACCAGCATCGAAATTCCTTTGGTCATTGGTGGAAAATATATCAGCGACCGTGAAAAAAAACCTGTCACTAGCCCGCATGACAAAAACCTCGTTTTGGCCCAAGCAGCTCAAGCCACCAAAGAAGATATCGCAGCTGCCATCGATGCCAGCCTAAAAGCTCGCACCCACTGGGCGAAGTTACCTTGGGAAGAAAGGGCGGCAGTTTTCCTTAAGGCTGCTGATCTTTTAACCACGAAGTACCGCGCCAAGATGAATGCAGCAACCATGCTCGGACAAAGCAAGACAGTGCATCAGGCAGAAATCGAAGCAGCCTGTGAGTTAGCTGATTTTTTTCGCTTTAACGCCTACTACATGCAGCAGATTCATACAGAACAACCGATGTACTCACCGAGAGGGCAATGGAACAGAAGTTGGGTCAGAGGACTCGAAGGCTTTATTCTTGCCGTAGCTCCATTTAATTTCACAGCTATTTCTCTTAACCTTCCAGCTTCGCCAGCGATGATGGGTTGCGGGGTTGTTTGGAAACCAGCGGCAACTGCTGTACTTGCATCTTACTACGGCCTTGAGATTCTTCACGAAGCAGGTCTTCCTGAAGGGGTCATCAATATGATCTCGGGTCACGCACCGACTATCAGTGACATAGCACTTAACCACGAACAGCTGGCTGGCATCCACTTTACAGGCTCCACTCCTACTTTTAAGCATCTTTGGAAGACGGTTGGCGAAAACATCGATAAGTACAAACATTACCCAAGAGTCGTCGGCGAAACGGGCGGCAAGGACTTCGTCTTCGCTCATCAATCCGCTGACCCTGAGCAATTGGTGACTGCGTTAGTGCGCGGAGCCTTTGAGTACCAGGGACAAAAATGCTCTGCTGCTTCACGAGCTTATATTCCAAAATCACTTTGGCAGAAGGTTAAAGATCAACTCGTCAAGCAAACGAATGAAATAAAGATGGGCGATCCGGAAGACTTCAGTAATTTCATGGCTGCAGTAATTGATAAGCGTGCTTTCGATAAGATCTCTGGTTATATCGAACACGCCAGAAGTGCAAAAGATGCTGAGATCCTTTGTGGTGGGGAATGCGACGATAGTAAAGGCTACTTCATTCGACCAACCATCATCGAAGCGAAAGACCCTAAGTACAGGACAATGATTGAAGAAATCTTCGGGCCTGTTTTGACAGTCTATGTTTACGACGAAAAGGACTTTGACGATGTCGTTCAGTTGGTCGATGAATCGACCGACTACAGTCTTACAGGTGCCATCTTTGCTCGAGACCGTCATGTCCTCTATGATCTCACCGAAAGACTTGAGTACACTGCCGGTAACTTCTACATTAATGATAAGCCAACGGGTGCTGTTGTTGGTCAACAACCGTTTGGCGGTAGCCGCGCTTCGGGAACCAATGACAAAGCCGGTAGTGTCTTAAATCTGCAACGTTGGGTCAGCTACCGAAGCATCAAAGAAAACTTTCATGATATTCGTGACTATCGTTACCCATACATGGGAGAATCTTGATGGTCGGTATTCCAGATGCGGTAAAAACTGCTACGGATTACATCCCTAGAAAACTTAAAAACACTGCTTTTTTAAGACTCTGGGCTCTGCGGAAAGTTCCAATGATCAACTGGGTGCGACCAGTGGTCTTGGAACTTGACGAACAACTGACAAAAATTAAAATTCCCCTTAACTGGCGCACCCGCAACCACCTCGGCTCTATGTACTTCGGTACTCTTTGTGTTGGTGCTGATGTAGCGGGAGGCTTGATCGCCGTAAAAATTATGGCTGAGCGAGGCGAAAAATTTTCCTTTGTTTTTAAAGACTACCAAGCCGAATTTCATAAGAGACCACTTGCCGATGTCGTTTTTACTTGTAAAGACGGGCTTAAAATGCAAGCTCTCGTCGAAAAAGCTTCTCAATCAGGCGAACGTCTGGAAGAAAAGATCACAGTTATCGGTCACTGTCCTTCCCTTGACGAAGAACCAGTTGCGACCTTTCAGTTAACTCTTTCTGTTAAGAAGAAGTAAGGCGGTTATGACGAATCAGAGAAGATCGTCTGTAGGTTAAGACAGCAAACGATACCAACAAAACAAGCAAACGGCGTGAAGCAGTCGTGTGGTCTAATAAAGTTGACAGTTTTACTAAGCGATGCTTCAATACCCACACTGAAGGCCCGTGCCATCCCCTATTTCACTCATAAGGAGACCAATCATGGCAGTACTAGTAGGTAAGCAGGCTCCCGATTTTTGTGCAACAGCAGTTGTTAATGGTGACATCCAAGAAAACTTCAAATTAAGCGATCACAGAGGACAATACGTCGTTCTTTTCTTTTACCCCCTCGACTTTACTTTCGTTTGCCCGACAGAAATTCGCGCATTTCAGGAAAAGATCGAAGAGTTCAAAAAGATGAATGTTGAAGTGATTGGCTGTTCCATTGACTCTCACTTTAGCCACATGGCTTGGCTTAAGACTCCTGCCTCTGAAGGCGGCATCGAAGGCGTCAAGTATCCACTAGTTGCAGACATCACTAAGACTATCGCACGTGACTACGATGTTCTTATCCCAGATCAAGGTGTCGCTCTTCGTGGATCTTTCCTCATCGACAAAGAAGGTGTTGTGCGCCATCAAGTCGTCAACGATCTTGGCATCGGTCGTAGTATCGATGAAATGCTTCGCGTTGTAGAAGCCCTTCAGTTCACTGAAGAGCATGGTGAAGTGTGCCCAGCTGATTGGCATAAAGGCGAGAAATCAATGCGCCCTGACCAAGAAGGACTCAAAGCTTACTTCGGTGAGTAATCTTATACGCAAGGGCTTCTGCCCTTGCTTTCCTCAAAATTGAGCTTCTATGACTCCACGACACGTCACTACCTCTGAAATCATCGACCAATATCAATGCGTACTTCTCGATGCCTTCGGTGTTCTTATGAACACAGCTGCTGCGTTACCTGGAGCAAAAGAGTTTATCGAACGGCTTGAGGAAGCAGGAAGAGACTATTTTGTCTTAACAAACGGCTCAAAATTTACCGTCGAAAAAACTTCTCAGTCCTATAAAAACCGTGGACTAAATATTTCACCCGATCAGATCATCTCTTCAGGTTCTTTGATCAAATCATGGGTGGAAGAACACGGACTTGCCGGCGCAAAGAGCTTTATTATTGGCCCCGAAGTCTCTCATTCATTGATTGAAGAGGCGGGTTTAGAGATCGCTGGCGACAAAACCACCACAATAGATATCTTTATCATTACCAATCAGGACGGTTTTAATTTTTTAGAACTGATGGA